>JAQTVU010000322.1 GCA_028706695.1 Mycobacterium sp. | reverse complement strand
GGTGTATCTGCCGATCACGCAGTGAGTCACCCGCTTTCCGTCCTGCCTGTGCCGCCGCCGGGCTCGACCCCGCTGCGGGTGTTGACGATCGCCGGGTCGGATTCCGGGGGCGGCGCGGGCATCCAGGCCGATATGCGCACCATCGCGCTGCTGGGCCTGCACGCCTGCGTCGCGGTCACCGCGGTGACCGTGCAGAACACGTTGGGTGTCAGCAGCATTCACGCAGTGCCCGGTGAGGTGGTGGCGGGCCAGATGGAAGCCGTGGTCACCGACATCGGCATTCAGGCCGCCAAGACCGGGATGCTGGCGTCCGCTGAGGTCATCGGCGCGGTGGCCGCCACCTGGCGCCGGCTCGGGTTAACGGTGCCGCTGGTCGTGGACCCGGTGTGCAGCTCCATGCACGGCGACGCGCTGCTGGCGCCGACTGCCCTGGATTCGCTTCGCGCTGAGCTGTTTCCGTTGGCCACGCTGGTGACGCCCAACCTCGACGAGGTGCGGCTGCTGGTCGACATCGACGTGGCCGACATCGAGTCGCAGCGGGCGGCGGCCAAGGCGCTGCACGCGCTGGGCCCGCAGTGGGCGCTGGTCAAAGGCGGGCACCTGCGGGCTTCGCGGCGCAGCTGCGACCTACTCTATGACGGCGCCGACTTCCATGAGTTCGACGCGGAGCGGCTACCCGGCGGCAACGACCACGGTGGTGGTGACACGCTGGCCGCCGCGATCGCCTGCGCGCTGGCCCACGGGTTCACCGTGCCCGACGCGGTCGGGTTCGGGAAGCGCTGGGTCACCGAATGCCTGCGCGCCGCATACCCACTGGGCGGCGGCCACGGCCCGGTCTCCCCCCTGTTCCGGCTGTTGTGACCTGTCCTGCCCGCCTTCTTGCCCGCCGGGTCCCCGGTCCGTTCCGGACCGCATCGTCGGCGGGCGGATGAACCTCGATCCGATCGCAGGCGTCGCGCACCAGCCGCACGGATCTCCCGCCGGGGTGGTAGTGCTCACACACGGCGCCGGCGGCAGTCGAGAATCTCCCCTCCTGCAACAGATTTGCGACGAATGGGCGCGCCGCGGCTGGCTTGCGGTGCGCTACGACCTGCCCTACCGCCGGCGCCGGCCCACCGGCCCGCCGTCGGGTTCAGGCGCCGGCGACCGGGCCGGCATCGCCGAGGCCATCGCGTTGTGCCGTCGCCTTGCCGACGGTCCGCTGATCGCCGGCGGGCATTCTTACGGCGGCCGGCAGACCTCGATGGTCGTCGCGGCCGGCGAGGCGCGGGTGGACCTGTTGACCCTGTTCGCCTATCCACTGCATCCGCCGGGCAAGCCGCAACGCCTACGCACCGAACACCTGCCCGACATCACGGTGCCGACCGTGTTCACCCACGGAACGTCGGACCCCTTCGGCAGGCCCGGCGAGTTGCGCCAGGCCGCCGCGTTGATGTCGGCAACCACCGCCGTGGTCGAGATCGCCGGAGCGCGACACGATTTGCGTTGCAAGACACTGAACGTGGCCGCATTGGCGGTCGAGGCCGCGCTGCGGCTGCTGGGCGAAAGCTAGTCGGCCGGGGCAACGGTTGGCCTCATCGGGGGCGATGTGCAACCGCTCGGCCAGCACATCAGAAAGCTTGCCGCCGATCTCGGCCGGGCTGGCCTGCCGGCGCACCCCGTTGATCAATTCATGGCGCGGCACCGGGCAGGCGGCGGGTCTCCTCTTCGAGCCGGGCCAACAACCGCAACCGTTGCGGTGTGCTCAACGCCTCAAAGGACAGCTCAACCAGCCCAGACACCGCGGCGTGCAACGCCGCAAAACACGCCACCGCCTCTTGCCGGCGACGGCGCCATCGGCTGATGCCGTTGGCCGCCGAGATAACGGTCGTCGACAGTGTGAATGATGCCGTTCGCGACGTCGTCGCCGACACGGTTGGCGCGGTTGCGGGCTTGCCAGGCGGCTTTTCGGCAGGGTGGGGAGCAGCAGGGGCGCAGCATCGGTTGTTCATAATGCGAGCGCAACAAAGCGATCTTGACGGCCCAACGCCGGAATTGCTTGACACCGCAACGGTTGTCATCGTTGTTCGGAGCTACCCGTGGCTCCACGACGGAATCGATTAATCCCCCGGTGGTGGCGGCGACGGCATTTCACGTTGGAGCCGTGTAATCGTCGACCCCCATAGTGCCGCGAGTGGCTGCGATCGTGAAGTTGGCGACAGAGACGGGGCACCACCCCGTGTGACGGAGCCGAAGTCAGTCGCCGACGCCTGCAAGACAAAAGAATTCTTGCCGGGACCGCGGATCGGTGCGCAACGTGCCGAGCAACGTGGACGTCACCGTGGTGGAGCCGGTCGCGCGAACTCCGCGCAGCGTCATGCAGGTGTGTTCGGCGCGGATCACCACGCCGACCGCGCGCGGACGAAGGTGCTCGGTGAACCAGTCGGCGACTTGCTTGGTCAAGCGTTCCTGGACCTGTGGGCGATGGGCGAAGTGATCCACCACCCGGGCCATTTTGGACAGCCCGAGAATACGATCGCCGGGAAGGTAGCCGACGCATGCGGTGCCGGTGAACGGCAGCAAATGGTGTTCGCAGACCGAACGCAGCGGGATGTCGCGCACCAAGACCATCTCGTCGTAACCTTCGTCGTTGGGGAATGTGGTTGCCTCGAACGGTTCGGCGGAGAACAGCTCGGCGTAAGCACGCGCCATCCGCCGTGCTGTGTCCGACCGTCCGTCAGTCGGCGGCGACACCCCGAGGGCCTGAAGGAATGCGCCCGCCGCCGCTTCGGCGGCGGCGAGGTCGGGGATCGAGCGCTCGCTTACCCGCAGGGTACGAGTCAGGGTCGCCGGAAGGCTTTCCCGGTCCAGTGTCGTCACTGGACGTCGCCTTCGGGCCGCCCCAGACCACGGCATTCGCCGCGGCACCACCCTAGCGGGTCCGCACTGAAACGCCCCCGTCCCGGTGCGCCGCAGCATCCTCGATCTGCCCGCGCGATCCGAACATGCGACCCGGCAACGCACCGAACCGCGCCATGGCGGCGGCTTGACACCTTCACAAACAATCCTTCCGGACGTGGCGGTCAACCACCTCAGGGTGAGCCACCACGGCGAGGTTTGTCAATATTGGTTGGTGTTAGACTGGGCTGATGGACACAGCGCAGGGCGGCCTCGAGGCCGTCGCCGTGCTGGGCAATTTGTGCGAACCGGTGCGGCGTCGGCTCTACGAGTACGTGGCCGCGCGCGGCGAACCGGTCGCGCGCGACGAAGCCGCTGCCGCGGCGGGCATCAGTCGCACCCTGGCCGCCTATCACCTTGACAAGCTGGCCGACGCCGGAATTCTCGCGGTGAGCTATGCGCGGCTGTCCGAGCGCTCGGGTCCGGGGGGTGGTCGCCCGGCGAAGCGGTACACGCGTCGCCAACGGGAAGTGCTGGCCAGTGTGCCGCCACGCAACTACGCACTGTTGGCCGAGTTGCTGGGCGAGGCGGTGGCCAACGATACCTCCGGGACCGCCCGTTCCGCGGTGGCCGGAGCGGCGCGCAAGGCCGGACGTGCCAGCGTGTCGGACAAATCCGTGTTGGAGGCGTTGTGGACGTGCGGCTTTGAACCCGCCCAGCGTGCCGACGGCGCCATCGAGCTGCGCAACTGCCCGTTTCGGCAGCTGGCGCACAAGTACCCGGAATTGGTGTGCGGACTCAACCTGGAGATGGTTCGCGGCATGCTCGAAGCGGCCGGCGACCGACCCGCCTGGGCAGAGTTGGCACCCCATGAGACGGGATGCTGTGTCGTCGTGCGCGCGAATATGGGTTTTATTCCTGTGACGCATCACGGGAATCAGTGAAAACCACTTGTGGACAATCGGCTTCGGGCTCCTCGACTGTCGTTCAACGCGGTGCCGCGGCTGACGCGACGGCGTGGAGTTCGAAGATCGCTTGGGCGAATTGCCCGGGGTTTTCCTGCGGCGGGTTGTGCCCGGCGTCGATGGTGCGGTAGTCGATCAGATTGCTGAAGTGCCGCTCGTGGGTCTCCCGCGGAACAACCGGGACCAGGGGGTCGCTGGTTGGATCAATAACAATGGTCGGCACGGTGATTACCGGCTGGGCGGCGATATCGTCCTCGGTCTGCTGGTAGTTCGGGTCGCCGGCGACCAGACCGTAGCGGTGTCGGTAGGAGTGCACGACCACCTCGACGAAGTCGGGGTTGTCGAAGGAGGGGGCCGTCGCTGCGAAATCCGTGTCGCTGAGATTCCACGTAGGCGACCATTCCGACCACAACGCCCGGGCGTAGTCGGCGCGGTAGGCCGCGAGCCCGGCTCGTCCACGCTCGCCGTGCC
>JAQTVU010000321.1 GCA_028706695.1 Mycobacterium sp. | reverse complement strand
GGCGTCGTGCAACATCTTCTCGACCCAGGACCACGCGGCCGCGGCGGTCGTCGTCGGCCCGCACGGCACCGCCGAGGAGCCCAAAGGCGTGCCGGTGTTCGCCTGGAAGGGCGAGACGCTGGAAGAGTACTGGTGGGCCGCCGAGCAGATGCTGACCTGGCCCGACCCCGACAAGCCCGCCAACATGATCCTCGACGACGGCGGCGACGCCACCATGCTGGTGCTACGTGGGGCGCAGTACGAGAAGGCCGGCGTGGTCCCGGCGGCCGAAGAGAATGACCCCACCGAGTGGAAGGTCTTTCTCAGCCTGCTGCGGAATCGCTTCCAGACCGACAAGAACAAGTGGACCAAGATCTCCGCGTCGATCCGGGGTGTCACCGAGGAGACCACCACCGGCGTGCTGCGCCTCTACCAGTTCGCCGCCGCCGGCGACCTGACCTTCCCGGCGATCAACGTCAACGACTCGGTCACCAAGTCCAAGTTCGACAACAAATACGGTTGCCGGCATTCGCTGATCGACGGCATCAACCGCGGCACCGACGTGCTGATCGGCGGCAAGAAGGTGCTGATCTGCGGCTACGGCGACGTGGGCAAGGGTTGCGCCGAGTCGGTCAAGGGCCAGGGTGCACGCGTCGTCGTCACCGAGATCGACCCGATCAACGCGCTGCAGGCCCTGATGGAGGGCTACGACGTCGTGACGGTCGAGGACGTGATCGGCGAGGCGGACATCATCGTCACCGCCACCGGGAACAAGGACATCATCGCGCTCGAACACATGAAGGCGATGAAGGACTACGCGGTCCTGGGAAACATCGGGCACTTCGACAACGAGATCCAGGTCTCGGCGCTGGAGCGCTCCGGCGCCACCAAGGTCAACATCCGGCCGCAGGTCGACGTGTGGACGTTCCCCGACACCGGCAAGTCGATCATCCTGCTCTCCGAGGGACGGCTGCTGAACCTGGGCAACGCCACCGGCCACCCGTCGTTCGTCATGAGCAACAGCTTCTCCAACCAGGTCATCGCACAGATCGAGCTGTGGACCAAGAACGACGAGTACGACAACGAGGTCTACCGGCTGCCCAAGCACCTTGACGAGAAGGTGGCGCGCATCCACGTCGAGGCCCTCGGCGGCAAGCTGACCAGGCTGACCAAAGAGCAGGGCGAGTACATCGGCGTCGACGTCGAGGGACCCTACAAGGCCGACCACTACCGCTACTGATTCCGGCTCGCGGCGTGCTGATCGCGATCGAAGGGGTCGACGGCGCCGGCAAGCGGACGCTGGCCGACGGGCTCTGCGAGGCGTTCCGGGCCGCCGGCATGTCGGTGGCCACGATGGCTTTTCCCCGGTACGGACGGTCGGTGATCGCCGACATCGCCGCCGAGGCCCTGCATGGTGAGCACGGTGACCTCGCGTCGTCGGTGTACGCGATGGCGACGTTGTTCGCCCTCGACCGTGCCGGGGCGGTCGGCGACATCGCGCGGCTGCGCCGAGAACACGACGTGGTGATCCTGGATCGCTATGTCGCCTCCAACGCGGCCTACAGCGCCGCGCGCCTGCACCAGGACTGCACGGGAGAGGCGGTGGCCTGGGCGCACCGGCTCGAATACGGGCGGCTGGGGCTGCCGGCGCCCGACTGGCAGCTGCTGCTGGCGGTGCCCACCGGGCTGGCCGCGCGGCGGGCCCGGGACCGGGCCCGCCGTGAGCCGGGTCGGCCGCGCGACCTTTACGAACGCGACGAGGGGCTTCAGCAGCGCGCCGGGGCGGTCTACGCCGGGCTGGCCGCGGCCGGCTGGGGCGGACGATGGCTGGTCGTCGACGCGGACGTCGACCCGGGCGGGCTGGCGGTGACGCTGCTCGATCGAAAGAAGCTGCTCGATCGAAAGAAGCTGCTCGATCGAAAGAAGCTGCTCGATCGAAAGAAGCTGCTCGATCGAAAGAAGCTGCTCGATCGAAAGACGCTGCTCGGTCGGGATTCATGCCCCGATGCGCCTACGGCGGGCACGTCGATGCCGCAGGACGGCGAAATTTGACGTCACTTGACGGTATGTGACGTCAAATACCCCTAAATACCCCTATCGTCTGCGAAACACCCGTGTGGTGTCCCGGTTTTGTCTTCATGTGGTGACACCATGGACTGCATGAGGCAAAGGATTCTGGTCGTCGACGACGACGCGTCGCTGGCCGAGATGCTCACCATCGTGCTGCGCGGCGAGGGCTTTGACACCGCGGTCGTCGGCGACGGCACCCAGGCCCTGACCGCGGTGCGGGAACTGCGGCCCGACCTGGTGCTGCTGGACCTGATGCTGCCGGGCATGAACGGCATCGACGTGTGCCGGGTGCTGCGCGCCGACTCCGGCATCCCGATCGTGATGCTGACCGCCAAGACCGACACCGTGGACGTGGTGTTGGGCCTGGAGTCGGGCGCCGACGACTACATCATGAAGCCGTTCAAGCCGAAGGAGCTGGTCGCGCGGGTGCGGGCGCGGCTGCGGCGCAACGACGACGAGCCCGCCGAGATGCTGTCCATCGCCGACGTCGAGATCGACGTGCCGGCCCACAAGGTGACCCGCAACGGCGAACAGATCTCCCTGACCCCCCTGGAGTTCGACCTGTTGGTCGCGTTGGCGCGTAAACCGCGGCAGGTGTTTACTCGTGATGTGCTGCTCGAACAGGTGTGGGGCTACCGTCACCCGGCGGACACCCGCTTGGTGAACGTGCATGTCCAGCGTCTGCGGGCCAAGGTTGAGAAGGACCCGGAGAATCCGACCGTGGTGTTGACCGTTCGAGGAGTGGGATACAAGGCCGGACCTCCGTGATCCGCGCCGGCGACGACGCGGAGCGCAGCGATGCCAGGCGGTGGCGCTTCGGCACCGCCGGCGACGATGGGAAACCCCACGGCAAGGGGGAGCGGCGGCTGTGATCTGGGGTTCCCGACGACGCACCCGGAGTCGCTGGGGCCGCTCGGGCCCCGTGCCCCGCAGCATGGGTGCGTTGACTCGGGCCGTGGCCGTTGCGTGGCGCCGGTCGCTGCAGCTGCGCGTCGTGGCGCTGACCCTTGGCCTGTCGCTGGCGGTGATCCTGGCGCTCGGCTTCGTGCTGACCAGCCAGGTCACCAACCGCGTGCTCGACGTCAAGGTCCGCGCCGCCATCGAGCAGATCGAGCGGGCGCGCACGACCGTCGGCGGGATCGTCAGCGGCGAGGAGACGCGCTCGCTGGACAGCAGCCTGCAGCTGGCCCGTAACACGCTGACGTCCAAGACCGACACGGCCTCGGGAGCCGGGCTGGCCGGTGCGTTCGACGCGGTGCTGATGGTGCCGGGCGACGGCCCGCGCGCCGCCACGACGGCCGGCCCGGTGGACCAGGTGCCCAACGCGCTGCGCGGCTTCGTCAGGGCCGGGCAGGCCGCCTACCAGTACGCGGCGGTGCACACCGACGGTTTCTCCGGGCCGGCGCTCATCGTCGGCACGCCGACATCGTCACAGGTGGCCAACCTGGAACTCTACCTGATCTTCCCGCTGAAAAACGAGCAGGCCACCATCACGCTGGTGCGCGGCACCATGATCACCGGCGGCACCGTCCTGCTGGTATTGCTCGCCGGGATCGCGCTGCTGGTCTCCCGCCAGGTGGTGGTGCCGGTGCGGTCGGCCTCGCGGATCGCCGAACGCTTCGCCGAGGGGCACCTGTCCGAACGGATGCCGGTGCGCGGCGAGGACGACATGGCCCGGCTGGCGGTGTCGTTCAACGACATGGCCGAAAGCCTGTCGCGACAGATCACCCAGCTCGAGGAATTCGGCAACCTGCAGCGCCGCTTCACCTCCGACGTCAGCCACGAACTGCGCACCCCGCTGACCACCGTACGGATGGCCGCCGACCTGATCTACGACCACAGCGCCGACCTCGACCCCACGCTGGCGCGCTGCACCGAGCTGATGGTCAGCGAGCTGGACCGGTTCGAGTCGCTGCTCAACGACCTGCTGGAGATCTCCCGCCACGACGCCGGCGTGGCCGAGTTGTCGGTGGAGGCCGTCGACCTGCGCACCACCGTGCAAAACGCGCTGGGCAACGTGGGGCACCTGGCCGAAGACGCCGGCATCGAGCTGCTCGTCGAGCTGCCCGCCCAGGAGGTGATCGCCGAGGTCGACACCCGCCGGGTCGAGCGGATCCTGCGCAACCTGATCGCCAACGCCATCGACCACGCCGAGCACAAGCCCGTGCAGATCCGGATGGCCGCCGACGAGGACACCGTGGCCGTCACCGTGCGCGACTTCGGGGTGGGATTGCGCCCCGGCGAGGAGAAGCTGGTGTTCAGCCGCTT
>JAQTVU010000320.1 GCA_028706695.1 Mycobacterium sp. | reverse complement strand
GACTTTCGCCGATTCCCACACACTGCTCGACGCGCTGCGAAGAGAGGGCCCCGGGCGCCGCGACATCTGCATCTACGCACGGGAATCCCACGTGGTGGTGGCCGAGGCGCCGTCGGAACTGTTCATCGACCCCAGCCATACCTATCGGCTGCGCTTCACCGATTCGGGGACGCGGGAAGAGCTGGCGCCGTCACCGCTCGGCGTGACGGTGCGCACGCTGAACGGTCCCGACGATGCCGACGCGATGAACCGCGTGTGTGTGCGCTGTGGCATGGTCCCGGCCCCGGTCGACGTGATCTGGAACAACCATCTGCATGCCCCGGCGGTGACATATCTGCTGGCGGTGCGCGACGAGGACGGTGCGGTCGTGGGCACCGTGACCGGCGTCGACCACGAACTGCTGTTCTCCGACCCGGAGCGGGGGTCGAGCCTGTGGACCCTGGCCGTGGACCCCGCCGGCGGGCTGCCCGGCATCGGCAAGGCGCTCACCCTGACCCTGGCCGACCACTTCCGCGGCGCGGGCCGCGCCTACATGGACCTGTCGGTGGCGCACGACAACGCCGCCGCCCTGGCACTCTACGAAAAGCTGGGCTTCCGCCGCGTCCCGGTGCTGGCGATCAAGCGTAAGAACGCGATCAACGAGCCGCTCTTCAGCCCGCCCCCGGAGACGGTCGACGACCTCAATCCCTACGCTCGCATCATCGCCGAGGAGGCGCTGCGGCGCGGCATCTGGGTCGAGGTCCTCGACGCCGAGACCGGCGAGATGCGACTGACCCATGGTGGTCGCAGCCTGATCACCCGGGAGTCGCTGTCCGAGTTCA
Source organism: Mycobacterium sp. (assembly GCA_028706695.1). Classification (GTDB taxonomy): domain Bacteria; phylum Actinomycetota; class Actinomycetes; order Mycobacteriales; family Mycobacteriaceae; genus Mycobacterium. The sequence continues at coordinate 3,517 of JAQTVU010000320.1, read as the reverse complement.
CCTCCGCGATCGCCATGTGCCGGTGCGACGACAAACGATTGACCCGGCGCCTGGTCTCCGAGGCCGGTATCACGGTGCCGCGGGCCCGCCTGGCCACTTTCGACGAGGATGACTACGAGTTCTTGGCAGAGGTAGGCGAGGTCGTCGTGAAACCGACCCGCGGGGAGCAGGGCAAAGGCATCACGGTGGGCGTCGCCGCCGAGCACAGCCCTGACGAGCTTGCCTCCGCCCTGGCCCGAGCGCGAGAGCAGCATCCCGAGGTGCTGATCGAGCAGCGGGTGTCCGGCAGCGACCTGAGGCTGGTGGTGATCGACGGCCAGGTGGTCGCGGCCGCGCTGCGGATGCCCCCCGAGGTCATCGGCACCGGTGAGCACAGCGTGCGGGATCTGATCACGGCCGAGAGCCGACGCCGTTCCGCGGCGACCGGCGGGGAGTCGCGCATCCCGCTCGACGCGGTCACCGCGGCGACGGTCGCCGAGTCCGGATGGACGCTCGACGACGTGCTCCCCAAGGGCATCCGCATCCGTGCTCGGCACACCGCCAACCTGCACCAGGGCGGCACGATCCACGACGTCACCCCGCAGGTGAACCCGGAGCTGTGCCGCGTTGCCGTGGCGGCGGCCGAAGCGATCGGCATCCCGGTGACCGGCATCGACCTGCTGGTGCCCGACGTCACCGGCACCGACTACGTCTTCATCGAAGCCAACGAGCGGCCGGGCCTGGCCAACCACGAACCACAACCCACGGCCGCGGCCTTCATCGATTACCTCTTCCCCGGTCATCCCGGGCAGCCGCTGGCGTGGACGCCGGAGGAGTCGGTGCGCCCCCGGCACTGATGCCGCCTATTTGGCCACGTTGGGGCAATAGGCGTCGATCGCGGCCTGTGTCAGATTCCGGGCATCGTCGCGGGTGAACGTCGGCGCCCACGGGTCGCCCGCGTCGTTGTCCTGGTTTTCCGCCGTCACGATGTTGGCTACCGTCGAATCCAGCGGCTGGGGCTTTGGCGGCAGCAGCGAGAAGCAGGTGTGGTGACCGAACTCCATGAAGCGCTGGCGAACGGCCTCGGTCCCGTTGTCGGAGATGCCGTAGGTGGCCAGCGCGGCGAGGAACCGGCCGTCCGCACCGTCGGCCGGCGTGGTCGCCTTCGGCGACGTCGTCACCGTCACCGTCTGCGGCGACGGCGCTGATGCCGTCTTATCCTGCAGGAAGTAGACGCCGACCGCGCTCAGGCCCAGCAACACCGCGACCGCGGTGGACACCGACACGACCAGGGCACCGACCGACTTCGACCAGGAGGGGCGCTGCCGCGGCGGCTGATAGGACACCGGTTCGGGCGGGAGGTCGTTGTCCTCCATGGTCATCCGGTATCTCCTTTGACTCCCCGCCGACGTCGGCGCGGGTGCTGCGGCGTGGACCGGCCTACACCCTGTCAGGTTTCTTTGGATCGCGCCACGTCGTGGTCATCCCTGCGCGCGTCGTTTGCCATCAGGATCCCGCGCCCACCAAGTTGTCGTTTTGCGGGCAGTACGAATGGACCGAGACGGTCACAAAGGCGTCGGCGTCGGCGCCGAGTGCCGGGTTGCTCGACCGGAAAGCCGCGACGATCTGCGGCACCGTCATCCCCTGGCGGAGGTCGTCGCACACCACCTTGCCGTTGTAGACCGCGGCCTCGGGATTGGCCACGAAGATACCCGCGTCGTTGAGAGCCTTGACGTATTGGCCGTCCTGCTCCGGCGTGGACGCGATCGACGGTGCGGCGGTGGCGGTCGCTGAAGCCGCCGCCGCTGTGGTGGACGGGCCCGCCCCGAGTTTCGCGGGTGCCGGCCGCGATGGCTTCGAGGTCAAGAACCAGACGGCCAGCACGATCGCCGCGGCGACGGCCAGGCCGGCCATGAAAAGTGCACCGGCTTTGCGCCAGGTGGCGCCCCACGATTGCCGGTCGGGCGTCGGGTCGTCGCCGACCTGGTCGTCGCGCGACGGCCTGGGATCGGGTTCACCCGGAGCCGCAGGACCAGGCACGGCAACGGTTTCGCCACTGTTGGCTGCGAAAGTCTGATCGGCAGCCGGGACCGGCTCGGCCATGAACGTCATGGTAGCCACCGAGGTGGCGTTGCGGCTGGACATTCCGCTTTTGGCGTTCCGGCACGGCATTCGGGCCGGATCAGGTGTCCGCGGCCCGGTTTTGAGCGGCGATTTCCTCGATGGTTTCCGGTGCCACGGCCAGGCCGCGCAGACAAAAGCGGATGGTGCCGTCGCGCACTTCGGCCCTTTCATGACAACCGGTCGTCCGATGCCGCGGTGTGGCCGCCCAAACCACCCCGTGGATGGACTGCGCCGCGCTTGCCGGGACGATGCCGTGGAACACGCCCAGATCAAGGCCACGCTCGAGTTGCTCGATGAGCGGCTCCAAGATGGCGTTGTAGGCCAGCGGAATCGAATCAGGGGGGTTGCACAACGTCGACGGCGCCTCCGAAGGCATCTGCCGCAGCTCCGGTCTGATGTCGTCGTTGAACGCCAGGTCTATTCGTCCGTCGATCCAGGACACCACAGCCTCAACCGGGTTCGCCGCCGCTCCCATTCTCGTTCTGAGCCGCAGAACTTCGGCGTGCGTCATCTCCAGAAAGACCGCCGCAACCAGCTGATCCTTCGATTCGAAATGCCGGTAGAACGCCCGCGTGCTGAGCTGCGCGTGCTCGAGCACGGCGGCCACGCTGAGCCCCTGAACTCCCTGCTCGCGAACCGATTTCGAGGCGGCGGCAAGGATGGCGCGACGCACGTCGGGGTCGGGCGCGAGCTTGTTGCGTCGCGGCCGCACCGAATGGCTCAGGTGCGCCTGCCGATGGGTGAACGGATCCCCTTGGTGGGTCATAGGGATACAAAATAATGGCCCGGCCCGTCGCGGATGCGCACTTCGGTCAGGCGCATGGCGCGCTGACGCATCGCGCGGGCGCCAGCGCGTTTGCTGGGATAACCCGATGGGGGTGAGCCGGATGGCGCCACCGATCTGGGAGGTGGGACTCGGCGCTACAACGGTGCCGCCCGAGCGCGGCTGGAGCTCAGGTGCCGCAAAACGTCCGATAGTCCCCGAAGCCCTCCGGGGCGGGGTTGGCGTAGCGCTCGAGTCCCGGTCGTTCGTCATACGGGGCCGTCACGGCCGCAAGGAGCCGCTCGAGCGGGTGGAGGTCGCCGGCGGTCGCGGCCGTCAGCGCCTCCTCGACCAGGTGGTTGCGCGGGATGTAGAGGGGGTTGGTGCGGTCCATCAGCGCGGCGTCCGGACACAGGGCCCGCCACTGCGGCATCCACTCGTCGAAGCCGGCGAGGTCGACGAGTGGCCCGAGCGTGGGTTCGGTGCGCGCCGCTCGGCTCAGGTGGCGAAAAAACGAGGTGTAATCGACGCGGCTCTCCGTCAGCAGGAGCAGCAACCGGTCGACCAATGGCCTGACGACCTCGACGGCGACGCCGGCGGGCAATCCCAGCTTGGCTCGCATGCCGGCCCACCACACCGCGTCGTAGTGGC
>JAQTVU010000319.1 GCA_028706695.1 Mycobacterium sp. | reverse complement strand
CCCAAGCCAGTCCGCGGCGGCGGCCACCACCGAGTTCAACAGGGTATTGCGGTTGACCACCAGTAGCACATACCGCACCGCGTAGACCAGGGCGGCGATGCCTAGCACCAGCACGGTGACGAACAGCGTCGTGCGCACCGTGGCCGCCGCCGGCCCTGTCACCGCGGGCGCCCGCACGGTCGTGGGGGCCTGGTCGAGGCGGTCCACCAGGCCCCAGCGCGGGATCATGGCGTAGCGCGGGGTCGGGCCCAGTGCGCGCCGTCCGCGACGCCGGGGCGGTGCGGCGCCGGGCCGAACCGCGATCCACCGGAAGCCCGGCGGGAGCCGCGGCGGCGTGCGCTGCCAGCCGGGGGCTGGGGCCCACTGGGCCGGGGACGGAGCGCCGGGCGTGCGCCACCGCGGATCGGCCGGCGCGTCCGCCAACGGCGCCGTCAGCGCCCCGCCACAACGCGGGCACCATTCCCGCCGTTGCTCGCGCACATTCCACCGAATGCCGCATCGAGAGCAAGCCTGGATCACAGCACCAGCCTAAAACGTGTCGGCGGCGGGAGGAGCGGATGGCCACGCCGGCCACGCCGACGGCCATGCCGGTTATCCACAATTTCCACAGGCTTTATCCACAGTAGGTTCGTTTGGTACAGGCACCATCTATACAGGCCCCTCGACGCTGCGCCCGTGGTTGGGCCCACCCGCGGCTGTGCATCGCGCCCGCCGCTTTGAGCGTGCGCTCGACCGGCGTCCACCTCGGACGGATCTGTTTTTCAACGCGCCAAGGTGGTTATGATGGGCAAATGAATGCTCGCTTGTGAGACTCGCCTCGCCCGAGCCCCACTTCGGCGAGGTGGCGTGCAGCTGGAAGGCGATTGATGGCCACACGTTTGTTCCCTCCGAGTTCACCAGCCCCGTTGAACTCGAATTCCGCCTTACCCGCGTCGAGTCAGTGGAGCGCTGTCGCCGCGTTGCGTGCGACGCTGATCACCTTGGCGTTGTTGGTGGTCTTGGCCGTCCTCGTGCTGTCTTGAAACGTCGCTGACGGGGTATCCGCGTTCCTTGCCGATAGGGTTGTCCTTGTGGCGAGAGCGGTCATGGAGCAGGGTTGACCGAGTCGGCTGCACGCCGCCGCGCGACAATGGGCATGGCATGAGCGTGACATGAGTGTCGAGATCACCATATCGATAACGGGAGAAAGGAACGCCGTGGCTGAATACATCCTGCCCGACCTGGAGTGGGACTACGGAGCGCTGGAACCGCACATCTCAGGTCAGATCAACGAGCTTCATCACGACAAGCACCACGCCACCTACGTCAACGGCGCCAACGACGCACTGGCCAAGCTGCAAGAGGCGCGCGCCAAAGGAGACTTTGCCGCGCTCGTGGCATGGGAGAAAAGCCTGGCTTTCAACCTGGGCGGGCACGTCAACCACTCGGTCTGGTGGAAGAACCTCTCGCCGCACGGCGGTGACAAGCCGACCGGCGAGCTCGCCGCCGCCATCGACGAGGCGTTCGGCTCCTTCGACGTATTCCGCGCGCAATTCAGTGCCGCCGCCACGACGGTGCAGGGGTCGGGCTGGGCGGCGCTCGGCTTCGATACGCTCGGGAACAAGCTGCTGATTTTCCAGGTGTACGACCACCAGTCCAATTTTCCGCTGGGTGTCGTTCCGCTGCTGTTGCTCGACATGTGGGAGCACGCCTTCTACCTGCAGTACAAAAACGTCAAAGCCGACTTCGCCAAGGCGTTCTGGAACGTCGTCAACTGGGATGACGTGCAGTCGCGCTTCGTCGAGGCGACCTCGAAGGCCAAGGGCCTGGCCCGCTGATCCGCCGGCATGTCCGGCTCGGGGCGTCGCGCAATTGCGCGGCGCCCCGAGACCTTTCTTGAGGGCCTTCTGGGGGAACGGTATGAGAACCGTCGACAGTCGCCGTGTCGAGTTGCACCGCCCGTAATCGGCAGGCATGCTGGATTATTCCAAGCTGCCAGCGTGGTCAATTGGACGGAGGCACACGGAGGTCTAGATGGAAACCGGGTCAAGCGGATCTATCGGAGTTTCTCCCTTCCATTCTCGTGGCATCCTGAAAGGGTTTGTGATCTCCGGGCGTTGGCCCGATTCCACCAAGGAGTGGGCGCAGCTGCTGATGGTGGCGGTTCGGGTCGCGTCGTTACCCGGGTTGCTATCCACCACGACGGTGTTCGGCGCCCGCGAGGAGCTGCCCGACGAGCCCGAGCCCGGCACCGTCGGCTTGGTGCTGGCCGAGGGGACCGTCTTCGGTGAGTCGGCGATCGAGCCGGGCCACTTCGCCGATCATCAACCGCCGGCCCTGTTCATGCTGCACCCGCCCTCGGAGACCACCCCGTCGCTGCCGGAGTGCACCGGCGCGGCGTCGGGATGCGTCTTGCTGCCAGGGTTGCCCTACCTGGGACTCGAGCACCGGGCGGCGTGGGTGGAAGCGGAGGCCGACGGCACCATCACATCCATGGTGAGCCGGGTCGGCGTCGATCCGATCAGCCACCCCGACACCGCCATCCTGGCCATGCTGCTGGCGGCCTAGCCTGCGCGCAGACATCGGTCCGGCCGCGGGCGTGTTCGCGTGGAAAGCCAACCGCAACTGAGCGGTTGCTTAACGTCGTCACGTCGTCGCGGGCGTGTCGTTCGGCGAGTTCGCATTCTGGATCTGATCGCCGTTCACCGGCTCGCGATAGGTGGCCGGCGTCGTGACCCCGGCGCGGCGCCGGCCACCCGGGCGCCGTTGGCGGTGTCCCAAATTCTTCGGGCCCGGGGCTTGCGGCGCGGACTGGCTTTAGCTGCGCGCGGCGGCCCGACCGGCACCACGCCGCGTGCGGCCGGCGCCTCCCATGCGGTCGCATGTTCGCTGCGGCGGACACCGAATGGTGCGCGGATCGCTGCGCCGCCGCCCAAACGATCCCGGCAGCGAATGCCCGCCTTCGACCTGAGTTCGGTGTCCGTCGGTTGCGGAAATGTCGGCCGGCATCATCGTCGGGTCATTTCGCGAAGCTTGAACCGATGCCGCGCAGGAAGGCTGACCTAACCGATTTCTGCGTATAACCTGTGAGTTCACGCCGATTTGTGGACACTCCCCGGGATAGGTTGGACGCTAGGAATGCGGGTTCAGCGACCGGGTAGATCATCTTCAGCGAATCCGTTGCCGTTTGCACTGGCCTGGTACACCAACCCTGGCCTAGCAGGGCCAGCAAATACACACAGGTGGTAGCCCACTTTTACAGCGCCGTGGAGGTCGTATCCCGATGAGCACAACATTTGCCGCACGCCTGAACCGATTGTTCGACACGGTGTACCCACCCGGGCGCGGGCCGCACACCTCCGCAGAGGTGATCGCGGCGCTGAAGGCGGAGGGCATCACGATGTCGGCGCCATACCTCTCGCAGCTACGGTCGGGCAACCGCACCAACCCGTCGGCTGCCACTATGGCCGCCCTGGCCAACTTCTTCCGCATCAAGCCGGCGTACTTCACCGACGACGAATACTACGAGAAGCTGGACAAGGAATTGACGTTCCTGGCCACGGTTCGCCAGGACGGCGTGCGCAGCATCGCGATGGCGGCCATGGATCTATCGCACGCGGGCAAGAAGGAACTGCTGGAGCGGGTGCACGAGTTGCGCCGCAAGGAGCATGTCGACGCCTGAGCCCGCCGCCGGCCCTGCAGCCCCACCTGGCGGGCTGCAGTCGTCGCACTCCCATTAGGGTTGACTCCACGGACGCGCAAGGCGAGAGCGCTAGTCCACGAGATACCGGGAGGCGGCCGGGAATGGGCCTGTTCCGCAAGCGAAAGAGTCGCGCGACGCGTCGCGCCGAGGCCCGTGCGATCAAGGCCCGTGCCAGGCTCGAGGCCAGGCTCGCCGCCAAGAACGAGGCGCGTCGGCTCCGCGACGATCGGCGGGCCGCCAAGAAGGCGCTCAAGGCGCAAATCAAGGCGCAGCGGGACAGCGACCGGACGGCGTTGAAAGTCGCCGAGGCCGAGCTGAAGACGGCGCGGGAAGGAAAGCTCTTGTCGCCCGCCCGGGTCCGGCGGTTGCTGACCGTGTCCCGACTGCACGCGCCGATCTTGACGCCGGTGATCTACCGGGCGGCCATGGCCGCCCGCGCGCTGATCGACCAGCGCCGCGCGGATCGGCTGGGCATTCCCCTGGCACAGATCGGTCAGTTCTCCGGGCACGGGGCCCAGTTGTCCGCCCGGATTGCCGGATCGGAGAAATCGCTGCGGCTGGTCCAGGACAAAAAGCCCAAGGACCCGGAAACCAAACAGTTCGTGGCGGCCATCGGCGAACGGCTCTCCGACTTGTCGGCGGCCACCCTCGCGGCGGAGAACATGCCTGCCGGGCGG
>JAQTVU010000318.1 GCA_028706695.1 Mycobacterium sp. | reverse complement strand
TTGAGCTGCGGGTCATACTCGCGGCTGGTGAGCAGGGGCTCGTAAATCCCGGCCAGCTCCGGGTTGTGGCGCAGCGCCGGAACGGCGGCATAGGTCATCGAGATGGGGCAGAGATGGCCCGGCTCCACCGTCCATACCGAGGTCTTGGCGGCGCGCACCACGTGCGCGCCCGGCCGGTCGTCCGCCCACGGCGCGGCGTGCATACCGTGCGCGATGGCCGCGCGCATCAGCTCGTGGTAGGCGGGGTCGTACTCCACCTCGTCGACGCGATGCCCGTAGCGGTCATGGGTGTGCAGGACCGGCCGGTTGCGGTCGGCGAGCTCACCCCAACGCTGGGCTTCCCGGCTGGCCGACAGGGCCCCGACGGCATTCACCTCATCCAGACCCCATTGCCCGCCCTCGCGAATCAAGGCATCGACGAGCACCGCGGACGTCGCCGGGTTGTAGTTGTCCAGGGGCGGAACCTGGTTGGTGACGACATGGGTGTCCGGCATGCCGCTCATACTACATTTTCTCGACAGTTGCACAAGAGGTGTAATAGGGGGTCAGCGGGGTGGCTGGCGCACAACGCCCACAATGCCTGGGCGGCGAACGGGGCCACTCACCGCGCCCCCACCGCGATCACCGGCCGGCCCGCCGCGCCCTGAACGTGCATGATCGACGGCGGGCGCGGTGTTGGGACAGCGGTTCAGCTGTGTGCCGGCAACCGGACCGATCGCGGCAAAAGATGTCGGCGGCACAGGCCACCGCGTAGGACATGATGGCGCTCATGCCGATGGCTTAGACCCGGGTGGGTCGGTGCTGCGCACCGGCGCTGCCGAGGCCACCGACCACGCCCCTGACCCACCACCGCTGCGCAAGACCGCCACCGCCTACCGGGGCGCCTTCATATGTACCTGGTGGCGTGTCAGCGTTGGGTCTTCTCCCGCAGGAACGCGATGTCGTCCTTGCGGCCCTCCTCGGCGGTCTCGCAGATCACCGGCGCGTCGGCCGCCTCAACCGCCGCCACCAGCAACTCGGTATCGATCTGTCCGCTGCCCAGGTTGGCGTGGCGGTCACGCCCCGAGCCCGCGGGGTCCTTGGAGTCGTTGCAGTGCACCAGGTCGATGCGGCCGGTGATGGCCTTGACCCGGTCCACCGCATCAACCAGCGCCTCGCCAGCCGCCCATGTGTGGCAGGTGTCCAGGCAGAAGCCGATCCCGCTGTCGCCGATGACATCCCAGAGCCGGGCGATGGTGTCGAAGTGGCGGGCCATCGCGTGGTCGCCGCCGGCGGTGTTCTCCAGGTAGACGGGCACGACGGATTCGAGCCGGTCAAGGGCCTTACGCCAGCGCCGGAAACCCTCTTCCAGATCGTTGTCGTCGGCGACGTGGCCGCCATGCACGATCACCGCGGCGGCCCCGATAGCCGCCGCCGCGTCGCAGGTCTCCTGCAGCATCTTGCGCGACGGGATCCGCACCCGATTGTTGGCCGAGGCGACGTTGATCAGGTAGGGCGCGTGCACGTAGATCGGCAGCGCCGCCGCCTTGAGCACAGCGGCGTCGTCGCGCGGTGTGGGGGCCTTCCAGCTCTGCGGGTTGCCGAGGAAGATCTGCACCACGTCGGCACCCTCGGCCTGCGCCGCGGCCAACGGGTCGCGCGGGCTGACGTGTGAACCGATGAGCATGGCGGCCAGTGTAGTGACGGGCGGCGATGGCGGCGACGGTGTGCGCCGCGGCCCATGACCGGCCTTGGAGTCGCCTTTTAGCCGCGGTACCCGTGGCTGCTGTGACTGACTTTCGCGGTAGGGGCATCCGATTAGACTCCCGCCCATGCAGCAACTGGGTATTGACACCGCTGCCGTGCAGGTGCTGGCCACGCGGTGGGCCGTGTCGGTCGACGGGCTTGGCGGGACTGCCCCGGTCAGAGCGGGTTTGTCGGGTCAGGCCAGCGCGGCGGCAGTCAACGCTGCCCACGTCGATATCACGGCCTTCACTGCGGCGCTGGCCGCACGGGTCAACCACCACGCCGCCCACGTCGGTGCAGCCGATGCCGGATACCTCGCCAACGAAGCCGCCGCCGTCGCCCAAATGACGGCCATGGCTGTCAAGTGACCGGCGTGTAGTCATGGCCACGGTCGCCGGGTTTTCCCGCCTTTCGCAGCTGTTGGCCTGGCCCACCGAACATCTCACTGAGGCCGCCGACCACTGGGAGACCGTCGGCGCGCGCGGCTATGGGGTGGCCAACCAGGTGTGGCGCGACGCGCTAACGGTCGATTGGCACGGCGGCGGCGCCGAGGCGCTGCGCGCCGCGACCCATGCCGACATGATGAAGACCGGTGCGGTTGCTGACCAGCTGCAAGCGGCGGCCAAGGCCGCCCGCGGCAGCGCCTCAGGTCTTTACGCAGCCCGCGCCCGGGTCCCTACGCGGTCGAGGACGCCCACGCCGCCGGATTCGACGTGGGCGAGGACATGTCGGTCATCGACCGCTCGCGAGGCGGATCGGCCGCCGAGCGTGCCGGCCGGCAAGCCCACGCGCAAGCCCTCGCCGCCGACGTCCGGCAGCGCGCGGCGCAACTCCTCGCTCTCGACGAACAAGTCGCCGGCAAGGTAACCGCGGCCGTCGCCGGAATCCGCGACACCTTCCCGCCCCAAAGCGGCTCCGGGACGCCACCGCGGAAGCCCGAGATCCACAGCGTCGACAACCACACCGTCAACGAAGAGCCCGCGCCATCGCCTGATCCGGGCGCCGACGCACCGTGGAAGAACCTGCCACCGCCCCGGACATTGGGAGACGTCCGAAACGCGTTGCGGCAGCTCCCTCAAATCAAGGCAGGAATTCGCCCGTCCGGCAATTGGAGACTCCGAACCGCATTACGGACTTCTGGGACTGGCTTACCAAAAGCGCTAATGATTTCCCGCCGCGCGGCGATACCAGGCGGACGCTCGTGGACGACGGCACCGAGGTCAATCTGCGGCCCGACAGCGAATCGGGCGGTCCGACCATCGAAGTGGTCGCGCCCGGGATCTGGGAAGAATCCGAAGGTGCACCTGCCGCTGCCGTTCGTCGATGACCCGCCGCAGTTGCCCCCTGCTGACTCACCCTCCGCTGGCAGCTGTGCCGCCAGCGCCCGGCCACCCGCTTCCCACCCCGCTGCCGCCCGGGCAATTTCCCGATCCAGCGCGCCTACCGCCGTGGTTGCAGAATCCGTCACCGCCGGGATTCGCCGTCAGCCCGCCGCAGCCACCGCCATTGTTCGGGTGGGACCGGCCGGACGGCCATTCGTGGCTTCCGGAGATCGGCCACGATCTCGGTGAGGCAGGCAAAGCCGTGTCCGGCTGGGTGGTTTTTGGCGGAGTCCTTGTGTGGACGACCCTCTCGGAAGGCGGGCAGGGTGGTGAGGCGGCCGTGCCATGAGCTCACCGTCGCCATCACAGGGCTGGCAATCGCTGCCGACATCCTCGCTCATCGCGGCATTGACCAAGGAAGAGGATATCGAAGACGTCGTCGCCTTGGCCGCGGCGGAGCTACCGGGATGGCTGCAGGGGTTGAGCATCCCGGCGGGCTGGCATCTACTCGAACTCCCCGACAACCCGGAACCGCCGGTGGCGCGAATTGCGGTGTACGGATCACGTGGTAACGGCGAATGGCAGGCCGCCGAAACCATCGCCGTATTCGGCTACACCGGGTGGCCGGTCTTCTACGACGTGTTTCGGAACGCCGATCGCATGCTGCGCGATCTCAACGCCGCCGGGACCGCCCTCAAGGTGCTGCGCGTTCCCCGCATCCAACGGGCGGCCGCGATCCGCGTCAGCGGCGCCGCGGTCATCGGTGACCGACGCGTATGGATCCAGCAAAGCCACTACGTCAGCGGTTCGGAACGGCCGCACGCGAGCCGACTGATTGTGCATAGCTTGTTCGCCGAGACCGCGTGCCGGGCTCACCTGGCCGCCGACATCACCCGACTCAGCGACGCGGTGTACCACGGGTTCATTGCTGCACTCAACGAAGAGCGCCGCACCACATAATGCGAAGTTACTGCTGACTGTCCACACGAAAACCGAGTTGACGCGGGGCTTCACCTCCTACGGAGGTGAGCTGTTTCTGGCTACCTCACCAAGATGATCATCGAAACGGACGGGCCTGCGGACAACGGTTGGCATGGAAAGACATGCCAGATCAGCGAAGGGTAGCCAGAATTGTTGGTCAGCCCACAAGGGACTTACCGGCATGTCACACCCCGGCCCAGTTCAGGTATTGCCGGTCCTGGTGGCTAACGACGATGACAACGAGCATGCGTCTGCGGTCGGCGAGAATCCGAGAACCGGCTGCTTTTGCGCGAGCGGCTTTTGGGATCGGGGATGAACCCCGCCACGTCGGGA
>JAQTVU010000317.1 GCA_028706695.1 Mycobacterium sp. | reverse complement strand
CAAGCGACGAACTACCGTCGGCCGCGCGGCAAGCCAACACGTCGCGCCACCGCTTACGCCACACCGCCTTCGTCGCAAGCGCGTACCTGTCGAGCACCACCAACGCTTCAGCCGCTAGCTGCGACTGACGCGCTGCTGCGGTCAAGCGGCGATGGTCGTTGGCTGGGTGCCGCTTGGAGCGACCCCCCTGGAGTCTGCTCATACCACCGGCGTCACTCTCAGACATCACTGTCCGCCTCCCCGCATTGCCGCACCGTGAACGACGCTGCCCCGCCCTGATACTCACCGGCGGCGCGCCGGACGGCAGCCTGATCCAGGCCCCCCACCGCCGCCGGCGCACCGCGGCGCGGGTCACCGAACCCCTCAATCGGTGACCCGCAGAACCAACGAGCCGCTCCGGGCACAAGCGATGTAGCGCCGCCGGCGGGACTCCCCCACCCCGCCGGCGACGTGCCCACGTGGCGCGGCCTCATCGCTGAGCCGCCGCGACAGACTGACGCTCACCGCTGTCGCTGTTGACCTCGCTCCACCCCTGGAGCAGAACCAGCCGAGCCTCGACGAACTTCTCGGCGATCTGCTCGCGAGTACGACCGTCAACATCGTTGTACGCCAACACATTGCCGTCGGGGACAACGCGGCGGATGGTTCTGATGACCCCAGTGAGATTTGCCACGGATCCCTGCGCACGCCATGCCCGCGTGGCGACGTGGTAGATGTCGCACTTCTCCTTGTCCCAGGAGCGCAGTGCAGTGGTACGGCAGCCCTCGAGCACCTTTGCGATGGCTGAGACTTCCCTGGCGAGGGCCGCCATCCGCTGGGGCGGAGGCGCCGTCGGCGCGCTCACGCGGCGCCGTTCTTCAAGTGCCGACGCTCGCGCTCACTCAGGCCTCCCCAGATCCCGAAGCGTTCGTCATGCTCGAGTGCGTAGTCCAGGCACTGGTCACGAACTTCGCACCCGCGGCACATCTTTTTGGCCTCGCGAGTCGATCCGCCCTTCTCCGGGAAGAACGATTCCGGGTCTGTCTGGGCGCACAGTGCCAAGTCCCGCCACGGCTCATCGGGGTTGGTCGTGATCTTGGGTAGGCCCAACGGTGTGACAGTCGCAGATTCGGCGCGCCGGGCCCTGGGTGAGTCGGTTATCCGCCGTGATGGCTTAGGATTCGGCTTGTCTTGCACGACAATTCCCCCTTATCGGGATGGTCGACCCAGTGGCAGCCGGGTCGGATGTGACAGATATGGCAGGCCCTCGGCGACCGTTCCGGTTGCGCGGGGGCTTGTCGCTTTTGGAGGGCATCGCTTCCGGGTACGCACGCAACGGGTTGCGGGCGGTCGCCGGTGCGGGAGTCGATACCCGTGTAGACCTCCTCTCGGAGTCGCTCACTGTTCAAAATCCGGAGCCGATCCCGTTCGGCGCTTTCGAGTGACCCCGTATGGATGCCGACTGTAGACCCCAGATAGAGACGCAGTCAACACCAAGGCTCTGGGCGTTTCGCCAAAAAAAGTTGCGAGCTACCGCCAATCGGTGCCGATCTGGCGCGCCGACCGCACTACGCGCCGGACATTTCGGTCATAAGCTTGTCCATCGAGCATCCTTGGTAGCGCCCGACCAGGGACGTATCATCCCTCCATGGCCACGACCGCTGACAGAAATGTCCGGCTCCGTGCCGCCCGCCAGCAACGAGGACTCGAGTCCCAGACGGCGTTCATTCAGGCGCTATCGGAAAAAGCAGCCGAAATCGGCGTCGGCGAACTGTCCGTGACACCCCGCACAGTGCGACGCTGGGAATCCAGCGCCCCCGGGTGGCCCCACCGACCTCACATAGAAGCGCTCGAAGCACTGTTTGACATGCCGGTCGCCGAACTCGGATTCACACCCCGCGCTGGTCACCCACCGACACCGCCGCGCCACCCCGAGCCCACCGTCCAACCCATACTCCCGGCATCCCCTACGAAACCCGTAGTGCCCCAACGGTTTCATGACACAATTCCAGCCACAGCAGCCCGCGACTACGGGGCGCTCACCGCCTGCTACCGCAACCTTTACTGGGTCGTGCCCGCCACCCTGCTCCAGCACGCCATCTTTCGCCACGCAGAACTCGGATCAGCCCTCCTCGAGTCCACCCCGCAAGAAACCTCCAAAAACCTGGCCCCGTGGGTAGCCGAAGCCTGGCTACTCGCCGGGCGCTTACTGCTGTTCGACCTGCAAGACCCGGACGCGGCACGGCCATGCTTGGTCGAAGCCCTCGAAGCCGCGCATAAAGCAGACGACGCCGCCCTGGGCGCCGCGGCGTTAGGACACCTGGCCACCGAGGCCTCCCGACACACCTCAGGAAGCCCACGAGCTCACGAACTGATGCGCGGCGCCCGCGCTTTCGCCGCGCGCGCGCTTAACCCGGCCGTGCTCGTAGCCTGGCTCGATACCGTCGAGGCTGAAATCGAACTGCGGTTCGGGAACCATACCCAAGCAGCCACGCTGATCGCCCACGCCGAAAAGGCCTACCGTGATCGTGCCAACGGCGCCGAGCCGGAATGGCTCGACTGGTTCACCGCCCATCGCTTAACCACCGCAAAAGCCAATACGCTGCTGTCCGCCGGCCGCCAAAACGATGCGCGCCTCGCACTCGAACGTGCCCTCAACGACCTGCCTGCCTCCGAAGCCAAGCTACGCGCGCTGACCTACTGTGATCTTGGCGCACTGGCTGCCCACGCCCGGCGCCCTGAAGCCGCGTGCGCCCTGCTGACCAGCGCCTTAGACGAGCTAGGAGACAAGTCCTATGCCTCAGTGAACACCCGGATCGCTACCGTGCGAAACATGCTCAACGAATGGAATGACATCGCCGACGTACGCGCACTAGACGCACAGCTGACCACCTGGAACGCCACGATGACGGCGGCTTCGGCATGACCGAGGCGCCCTGGGCGGCCGTCATCAAAGCCCGCCGCGAGAAGCTCGGCCTCTCCCAGGCGCAACTAGCCAGAGCCGCCAATGTCCCCAAGGGGACTTTTCAGCGGTACGAAACCGGCGAGCGAGAACCTCCTTTGACCGCAGCTAAGGCGATCGGCGAGGCGCTCGATGTGTCGCTGGCCGAACTTGCCGGTCAGGTCCCTGCCGGCCTCGAGCCGTCACACCCCGGGGCGCTATCGGTCGTCGGCGAGATCATGCAGGCTCGCCGACGAGAACTCGGTCTCACGCAGACCCGCGCCGCGAACACGGCTGGGCTGGCGCTAGATCTCTACCAGCGATATGAGAACGGCGATGCGCAACCCACGCTCGCCGACGCCGCTGCCATATGTGCCGCGCTCGACATCGGGCTGTCGACGTTAGCCGGCATCAACCCGAGACCCGTCGACTTCAGCGGCCAGTGGTGGTCGACCTGGCAAGGCGCCCCGGGCGCCCGAGACCTCCCCGATCTACACACGGTCAGCGCAAAACGTATTGGCGACTTCCTCCTTCTCGACGACGCATGGCGTGCCTACCTACAGATTTTCAGTAATGAGTCGCTCATCGGCTGGTATCGGCCGCCGGCACGTACTACCCGTAGTCGACAGTCGGTCTTTCTCTGGCTGCCTGCCGGCGCCGACTACTTCTATGGCCGCTGGACGGGCATTGCTTCGAACAACACGGTGATATCGGGCTGGTGCGTGATGGCGAGAGACGAAGCCACTTCGCGAGACGTCTTCGAGCAGCTAGTCCAGGACAACACGCAGCCTCGGCCGGCGGTGAGGCTCCCTGAGCTTGGGGGTTGGGGCTCGAGCGCTTAGCGCGCAGTCCTACCCCCCGTTCCGCTTCGGCATGACCGAGGCGCGCCCTGGGCGGCCGTCATCAAAGCCCGCGGCGAGAAACTCGGCCCACCGCCTTACAGAGCGGCCTGCGCGCGTCGAGGTGGGGTGTCGGTTCGCAACTCCTGGCCGTGCAGTTCACCTCGTAGTTCCTGTGGCGCCGCCCACGAATTACCGCCGAGGCATATCTCAGTGATTGCGTGTATAGCACCCCATGCGCCGCTAGGTAGTCAAGCGGTGCTGTGGGTTGCAAGCAGTGCAATTACAGGGTCGCGTTCTTGTGTCGATCCCCGGCGCGAGGCATGGAGCGGTGCAGGCTAGAGGCCAGCAATCGATCGGCAAGGAGAGGCATGCAGCGTGGTTCACCAAGGAGCGCACACCTGCAACCCGGAGCGGTATGCCGGAGAGCGCCACGATGCGGACCGGTTCATCGCACTCCGATTTATAGGGGCACGGTGCGGGAATACTCGACTTTCGCAGTTATGCGGCTGCTGCGGCGCAGGCCAGTTGGTAGTCGCGGATTATGTTGGGGTCGGGCTGGTGTGGGGTAACCGCGGTAAATCGGGCGGCGATGAGGGCGCGGCGGAGCTTGG
>JAQTVU010000316.1 GCA_028706695.1 Mycobacterium sp. | reverse complement strand
GAGCCGAAGACTTGCTCCTGCATTGACTCAACCTTGCACCACGCCGCCGCGCCGGCCACCGGGGGTCTGCCGGGCCGGACCGACACGCTGCCGCGATGGACGCTCCCGTGGCCGAAACCCTTGCCGCTCTGTATGTTTGTCATGACAGCAGCAGCCAGCGGAAGACCTACACAGTGCAGCCCGCAACGTCTCGTCGCCGTGCCATCGTCTCCGCGCCGGTTGCCCCGTGACGGCCGGACAGGGGCGACGAGTCGCGATTCGCGCCGGCCGGCTGTTCGACGGGCACCGTTTCCACCACGGCCCGGTGACCGTGACGATCGAAGACGGTCGCATCTGCCTGGTCGAAGTTGCGGCAACCGACTGTCCGCCGGACGCGGCACTGGTCGATCTGGGCGAGCTGACGTTGTTGCCGGGGCTGGTGGATGCGCACACGCACCTGTGCTGGGACCCGGCCGGTGCTCCCCAAGACTTGGCACATCAGACGCATGAGGCGCTGGTGGATCGGGCGCGGCGGCACGCCGCGGCCGCGTTGAGGTCGGGAATCACCACGCTGCGCGACCTCGGTGACCGCGACTTCGCGACCCTGACGCTGCGCGAGGATTACGCACGGGGCGCGGAGCTCGGGCCGGAACTGCTGGTTTCCGGGCCGCCGCTGACCCGCCGCGGCGGGCATTGCTGGTATCTGGGTGGGGAGGCCGAGGGCACCGAGGCGCTCGTCGATGCGGTGCGGGAGCGGGCCGCGCGTGGCGTGGACTGGGTCAAGGTCATGGCCACCGGCGGATTCACCACCGCCGGAACCGATCCCTGGCGACCACAGTTCGACGGTGATCAACTGGCCGCGATCGTCGGGGCGGCCCATGCGGCGGGTCTACCGGTGACCGCACACGCCCACGCCACCGCCGGGATCGCCGCCGCGGTAGCCGCGGGTGTCGACGGGGTCGAACACTGCACGTTCCTCACCGAAGACGGCGTCGCGGCCAGCCCCGAGCTGGTCGAGGCCATCGTCGACCGCGGGGTGTGGTGCGGTATCACGATCGCGCGCGTGCTTCCCGACACGCCCGAAGACATCAGGGCGCTGATGGACGGCGTCTGGCGAAACATCCGCCGGCTCATGGATTGCGGCGCGCACGTCGCGTTGTCGACCGATGCCGGCATCGACCCGAACAAGCGCCACGACGTGCTGCCCGAGGAACTGGTGGACCTGTCCCGGCACGGCTTCACCAACACAGAGGTGCTGACCGGTGCCACCTCGGCCGCCGCCGCCAGCTGCGGCCTGGGCCACCGCAAGGGCCGTATCGCACCGGGCTGCGACGCCGACCTGATTGCCGTCGCCGCCGGCGTTCAGCATGACCTGGCCGGACTCCGCGATGTTCGAGCCGTCTGGCGCGGCGGCACGCGGGTCGCGCTGCATACGACCGACGTCGGCACGGGATTGGCCACGTAAGGGCCCGCCGGCGTTGTGCCTTGGCGCCGCTGCGGATTGGACCAGCCGGGACATCGACGAGCTGTTCGGAGGGCTCGAGGTCGGCGCCCCCGCGGCCGACCGGGGGAAGCCGCCACCGGAGCTGCCCGGTGTTCGCCGTCGGCGAACGCCCCGTATCACGCACGTAATCGATGTAATTATGTAATCGTGAAGTCACACCACACCCATCGGCGGTACGGCCGCCCGGGCGGCTGGCAGCAAGCGCAGCAGCCCGACCCCGGCGACGCCGCGGAATGGTTCGCCGGACGCATGCCCGAAGGCTGGTTCGACGGCGACCCCGCGGTCATCGTCGACCGTGAAGAGATCACGGTGATCGGAAAGCTGGCCGAGTCGGCGGATTCCGAAAAACAAGACAGTGCGGCCCGCACGCAGGGTCGGGCCGCGAGGTTCCGTGAGGAAACCCGCTCGGAGCGCATGCGCATCGCCGACGAAGCGCACGATCGCTACGGACGTAAAGTGTCCTGGGGTGTCGAGGTCAACGGCGAGCGGATCCTGTTCACCCACCTCGCGGTGCCCGTGATGACCCGCCTGAGGCAGCCCGAGCGTCAGGTGCTCGACACGTTGGTCGACGCCGGTATCGCCCGCTCGCGCGCCGACGCACTCGCCTGGACGGTCCGCCTGGTGGGCGAACACACCGAGGAATGGCTGGCCAAGTTGCGCGATGCCATGTCGGCGGTCGATGACCTGCGGGCGCAGGGACCCGATCTTCAACCGTGACCCGACGCCGGCAGCCTCACGCCTGGGTCATCGCGTAGTAGGCGCCGCGCCGGGCCAGTAGCTCGGCGTGGTCGCCCTGCTCCACGACCCGGCCGGCCTCGACCACCACAATGCGATCGGCGTCGCGGATCGTCGAAAGGCGATGCGCGATAATGAAACTCGTCCGGTCCCGGCGTAACTCGCACATCGCGCGCTGAACCAGGGCCTCGGTGCGGGTGTCGACCGAACTGGTCGCTTCGTCCAGGATCAACAGCTGCGGACGGGCCAGGAAAGCGCGGGCGATGGTGATGAGTTGCTTCTCGCCGGCGCTGATGTTGGCGCCGTCGCCGCTGACGCGGGTCCGGTATCCGGCGGGCAGGGTGTGCACGAACCGGTCGACATAGGCGGCCCTGGCGGCTTCGAGCACCTCCTCCTCACCGGCATCCGGCCGCCCGTAGGCGATGTTCTCGGCGATCGTTCCGTCGAACAGCCAGGTGTCCTGCAGCACCATGCCGATTCGTGATCGCAGCGACTGCCTGCTCATCGTGGTGATGTCCACGCCGTCGAGCAGGATGCGGCCGGCGTCGACGTCGTAGAACCGCATGAGCAGGTTCACCAGCGTGGTCTTGCCGGCTCCGGTGGGCCCGACGATCGCCACCGTGCTGCCCGGTTCGGCCACCAGGGACAGGTCTTCGATCACCGGGGTGTCCGCGCGGTAGGCGAAGCTCACGTGCTCGAACTGCACGCGCCCGCATCGATTTTGACTCCATGGCGGCAGCGTTGGGTCGGGGACCGGCGCGGCGTCCGGCGAGTCCTCCGGCTCGTCGAGCAGGTCGAAGACCCGTTCGGCGCTGGCCAACCCGGACTGCAGGGCGTTGTATATCCCGGCCACCTGGCTCAGTGGCGAATTGAATTGGCGCACATACTGAACCAATGCCTGGACGTTGCCGAGGGTGATCTGGCCGGTGGCCACCTGCAGCCCCCCGAGCACGGCCACCGCGACGTAGCCGAGGTTGCCGATGAACGTCGTCGCCGGTCCCACCAGCCCCGAGCAGAACTGGGCGCCGAAGCCGGCGTGGTAGACGTCGTCGTTGAACCTGCGGAACTGCTCGCGCGCGCCCGCCTGATGGCCGAACGTCTTGACGATCGTGAACCCGCTGTAGATCTCCTCGATGTGGGCGTTGAGACGTCCGGTGCTGGTCCACTGTGCGGCGAACAGGCGCTGGGAACGCCGCGCGATCGCCCGCGTCGCCACCAGCGAGACCGGCACGGTCAGCACCGTGACCAGGGCCAGCAGCGGCGAGATCGACACCATCATCGCCAGCACGGCCACGACGGTCAGGGTCGATGTCACCAGCTGGCTGAGCGTCATCGACAGCGACGACTGGACGTTGTCGATGTCGTTGGTGACCCGGCTCAGCAGCTCACCGCGCTGCCGGCTGTCGAAGTAGGACAGGGGCAGCCGGTGCACCTTGTCTTCAACGTCGGCCCGCAGCGCCACCATGGTGCGTTGCACGGTGCGGTTGAGCAGCCGGGCCTGCGCCCAAATCAGCAGCGCCGCAACCAGATAGACGGCCAGCGCCAGCGTCAGCGTTCTCCCCACCGCGCCGAAGTCCACGCCCCGGCCCGGCACCACGTTCGCCTTGGACAGCAGGTCGGCGAAGGTGTCGTCGCCGCGGGCCCGTGCGGCCGCGATGGCCTGGGCCTTGCTGATGCCCGCGGGCAGCCCCCGCCCCATCACCCCGTTGAACAGCAGGTCGGTGGCGTGGCCCAGGATCCGCGGGACGACGACCCCGATCGCCGTGCCGGTGATGCCCAGCGCGATCACCGCGATACTGAGCCACCGTTGCGGCGCAAGCCGCTTCACCAGCCGGGCCGCCGATCCCCGAAAGTCGCGTGATCGCCCGGTCGGGGCGGTCACGGGGCGCCCCGTACCCCGGTGCGCACCGACTGCGAGTCGGCGAACTCCGCATACGTGGCGCAGCCGGCCAGCAAGGAGTCGTGGGTGCCCGCACCCACCAGCCTCCCGTCGTCGACGACGATCACCTGGTCGGCCTGGGCCGCGGTCCGGATTCGTTGGGTGACAACGATGGTGGTGGCGCCGGCGGACACCTCGCGCAGCGAGGCCCGAACCCGCGCGTCGGTGTGCGCGTCCAGGGCGGAGAAGGCGTCGTCGAACAGGTAGACGGCCGGCCGGCGGAT
>JAQTVU010000315.1 GCA_028706695.1 Mycobacterium sp. | reverse complement strand
GTCGGCATCA
Organism: Mycobacterium sp.; assembly: GCA_028706695.1. Classification (GTDB taxonomy): domain Bacteria; phylum Actinomycetota; class Actinomycetes; order Mycobacteriales; family Mycobacteriaceae; genus Mycobacterium. Next base: position 4,392 of record JAQTVU010000315.1, on the reverse strand, counting down.
TCCAGTCGAGCCCTTCAAGCCGCGCGCGGGTGCTCGCCAGCCGCTCGCGACACCAGGCCTCGCGAGTCGGATACGGTTCGCTGGACAGCAGGAACTCATCGGTGGCCACCACGTTGCGCTGCCGCGCGATCGCCAGGCCCTCGGCCTTGCTCGTCGCCCCCTCGGGCAAGAAGCTGTAGTCGTAGAGCAGAAACATCGGCACGATCGTGGCCGGGCCGCCGCGTTCGGTCCACACGGGGAACGGGTGCTCGGGGGTGACCACGCCCATCTGGTCGCAGACGTTGACTAGGTACGCGTAGCGCGCCCGGCCGAAGACCTGCACGGGGTCGCGGTTGGTGGTCCACAACTCGTGGTTGCCGGGCACCCAGATCACCTTGGCGAACCGCTTGCGCAGCACGTCGAGCGTCCAGCGGATCTCATCGGTGCGTTCAGCGACGTCGCCCGCCACGATCAGCCAGTCGTCCGGTGAAGAGGGATACAACGATTCGGCGATCGGCTTGTTGCCGAGGTGACCGGTATGCAGGTCCGAGACCGCCCACAGCGTGGGTTGGGGGGGCGGCTGTGCCCCGGTGGCCGACGCCTGCCTGCTCACGACTACCCACCCTAACGACCCGTCGGGGTGGCCCGGCGCCCGGCGCCGCCACCGGCCGGCGATGAGCGGCTGTGACGACACCCACGCGAGGGTTGCGCTGCTCAGAGCCGTCGCCATGGGCGTGGATGGGCTGGCGGGGTGCTTGTCCGGGCCGAGCGACATCGGGCCGGGCGAGGTGCGGTCGGCGGGCCGCGGCGATGGAAACGACCATGACGAGGGCCGATCGTGGCGACCACCGACCTACGGCCGTTCGACGCTGCGAGGCATACCCTTCGACCCTTCGACCCTTCGACCCCTTCGACGTCATCCAGCGGCTGGAGCGGCGGGCAGTGGCGGCGGGCAGTGGCTGGAGTGGCGGGCAGTGGCAACGTGCAGCGCCGTCGGCGGCAGCAGGCCGTCAGCTAAGCCCGATCCGCGCCATATTCCGAGGCTCAACTGTCGCAGTCGACAGGACAACCACGGCGTCGTGGCGGATGATCGAGCGATGCGATTCCTCTCTATATTGGTCAGCCTGGCCGCCGTCGTCGGCTCGGCGGTGCCGGCGCAGGCCGAGCCGGGCGGCGCTGACCCGGGTCTTGATGGGAGCTTTCTGAGCCAACTCCGTCAAGCGGGCATCACCTATACCGACGGACCTGCCGCCGTCGCGGCTGCCCACACGGCGTGCGACATGATGGACTCGGGCCAGAAGGAAATCGACGTCATCAAACAGGTGATGACTCTGAATCCAGGATTCGGGCTTTCCGGCTCGACCAGGTTCACGGCGATCGCGTCGAGCGTTTACTGCCCCGACTACCTATCGAAGTCAAGCGCTAAGACCAACCATGCTCTACTTCCCGGCCTTCCTAGCGCAAATCCCGGCCCTTGATAGTTGGTCAGCGCAGTTCATGCTCGGTCCGGTCGGCTCGTCGAGCGTGGTTCCGTCAAACCCTTTATCGTTGCGACATGAGCAAGCCAGCGGAATTCGATCCCCTCCGCTACGAGAAGATGTACCGCAATCGGCAGTCCGCGAACGGCTTGCCGGCGGCCACACCGTGGGACATCGGCGGCCCGCAGGAAATCGTTAAGCAACTGGTTGCACTCGGTGCGGTCAGGGGCGAGGTTCTTGACCCAGGTACCGGTCCGGGGCACCATGCCATCTACTACGCGGCGAAGGGGTTCTCGGCGACCGGTATCGATTCCTCACCGGCGGCGATCGAGCGGGCGCGGGAGAACGCGCGACGGGCCGGGGTTTCGGTGAATTTTCAGGTGGGCGACGCGATAAGGCTGGACGGCCTGGAGGATCGTTTCGACACGGTCGTCGACTGCGCCTTCTATCATGTGTTTTCAGACGTGCCGGAGGCGAAATGGACATATGCGCAGGCGCTGCACCGGGCGACCAAACCCGGAGCGCGGCTCTACATGTTCGAATACGCCCACTACAGCGTCAACGGTATCGTTGCGCCGCGATCGGTGTCTCTGGACGACTTCATACAGTTATTCCCCGACGCTGGTTGGCGGCTCACGTATCTGGGACCGACTACCTATCAGGTCAACATGAGCATGGAATCCTTTGACATGATGATCGCCCGCAATCCCGATAAAGCCGACCAGATCAAGTCTTTCGTGGAAGGGTTTCGGTTGATCGAACCCTGGCTGACGGACGGCCGGGCGTACGCCCCATTCTGGGAGATGCACGCAACTCGAGAGGACTGATCTCAGACCAAAGATGCGCAGAAGCTGGCGCAGCGCAGAGAGTTTGATGGGTAAGCCCGAAAGGGAAAGAAAAGACGGTAAAGGAAAGACGGCGAGGTGTGGGACGGTGCGCGGGCGTCGATGGACCCGTAAACCTGTCGGCAGGCGGTGTGGGCATTGACGGCGCGGCGGCGGCGCGGTGCACCGCTGGGCTCAATTCTCGACCCGCCGACGAGATCTCGGTGAAAAAGAAATCGTGAACGAACCGCGCCGGCCGGACCCGCCCCTGGGTCGCAGTGAAGCCCAATCATGCGATGAGCCTTCGGTACTGCGCGACTGCTGGCGCTGGTGGCGGTGCTCCACCGTGCCCATTCCCGGCGGAATCGCGGCACTCCTGCTCACGGTGCTGCTGGCCTGGCTGTTGCTGGACCGACGCTGGGACATCGTCGCTTCCGCAACCGCGCGCCTCCCATGTCTTACCACCTCTATCGCCGTCTTCGTTGCCCTCTGGCAGTCGGTCGTCATCCGGCGCCAGGCGCGAGACGACGCCATAGCAGCGCATGAGCGACTGCGGCATGAGCTGGAGGCAGCCGAGCAAAGGTCAGTTAGAGAGCTGGACTGTGTGCGCCAGCTGCACCGAATGGAGCTTGAAGCACACCGGGAACAGGCACGGATCGAACGTGTACATCTGCGCGAACAAGAGTTCAAACTCGCGGTGATTCGAGTGTCGCGAGCGACCAACGACTACACGCATGAGCTGGCAATACTCACCGAGCGGGGGCATAAAGTGGTGATGATTCCCGAGAAGCAGGAACGCGAGGATGCACTCGCGCCAAACAGCAAGAGACTCGCCTCACTTCTCAAGAATATGCAGCTGGAAATCTCTGCGGCGCACATGTTTACTCGCAACAAGGCACTCCTTGACGCTCTTGACGCGGTGAACGCCACGACAGTGCTCGGCTCACATGCCGAGATGCTGTTCCGGGAATCGGTGATCGGTAACTGCACCATGACGCACTCGGTCGCGGAGGCGATCTTTCGGGCAATGACAACGATGCAGACGGCCACAGGCAACGTCCGTCGGCTCGCCGGCGAACTGCTGGAAACCACCTGGGACTGACCGCGCTCCGGCTGGCACGGGCATCAGCTCCCATGCCCGAACCCCACTGGCGCGGCCATAGCGGACCCTCCGCGGCGCCGCGCGGGTCGGTGACGCAATGATCTCTTCTCGGACGTGAAAATACGGACTGAAAACACTGGACAGAAAGGTATGGCAGCGTGAATTCGCTTCCTTTACATCACAAGGAGAGTCCGGTCTTCGCAGCGGACCGTGGCGCCTTTTGGCGTCAGCTGCGCGGCCTGGGCCGGGTGGTGAAAATCGAAGCCGGCAAACCCATGCTGCACGGTTATTACCTCACCCGACGGGACGACGTGCGCGCGGCTTTGCTCGATCCGGGCACGTTTATGTCGCCGCCGAAAACTTTCAAGGTCACCTCTTTCGGCATACCGCTCCCGCAGGTGCCGCTGTCTTGTGGAACGCGAGCCGATCATGCCCGTTTCAGCCGCGTCCTGCATCCACTGTTCAGCCCCAAAGCTTTGGCCCCTTTTGCTTCGGCCTTGCGCGCCCAGGCCGCGGTACTGGTAGATCGGATCATCGCCACCGGGCAGTGTGATGTGACCGGCCTGGCCGACACGTACGCCTGCCAATCGCTGCTCACGGTGTGCGGTCTGCCGTCAGAGGACGAAAGCGCGGCTCAGCTGATCCGGGCCGCGGTGATCGGTGACCTGGACGGGACAGCCGAACTTCGACTCTTCAACTGGCTGGATTCCGCGCTTGGAGCCGGGCTGAGAAAACCTTGTCGGCCGCCCGGCATACTCTGGCCCCTGCTTGAGGGACGTGCCTGCGACAAAGATTTTCCGCTGAGCCGGGCCGAGGTGGCTGCCGTCGTCCTTTTGTTGTTCTCGGTTGCAGGAATTGAAATGGTCGCGGCCGCGATTGGTTTCTCGCTTCTCCGTCTCGCGCGTGAGCCGCGACTGCAGGCTCGGTTGCGTGAAGACCCGGGCCAAATTTCGGCATTCGTCGAGGAAATGTTGCGGTTGGAGGCACCAGGGCCGGCCATACCGCGCGT
>JAQTVU010000314.1 GCA_028706695.1 Mycobacterium sp. | reverse complement strand
GGGCGGCGATGTTTTGCACGTTGTAGCACGACACGGTGATCAGCCCCGACACCTGCGCCGGCCACAGCGCGGACACCAGACAGGCGGCCCGGCCGCCCCAGTCGTAGCCGGCCACGATCGGTGCCGGTCCGTCCAGCGCGCCGATGAGCGCGGCCAGGTCGTGAGCCAACGCGGCCTGCTGACCCGACCGCATCGTCTCGTGGTTGCTGAACCTGGTGGGCCCGAAGCCACGAAGGTACGGAACGATGACCTCGGCTCCCGCGCCGGCCAGCTGGGCGGCGACGTCGTCGTAGCTGCGCACATCGTAGGGAAAACCGTGCAACAGCACGACTGGCCACCCGCCGCCAGGGCCGTGCCGCTCAACTGCGACGTCCAATACGCCGGCGCGCACAATCTCGATCATCGAGCTCGTAGGAAGGTGCCGGCGTGCAGGGTGGTTCCGAAGCCGTCGGCGAATTTGCCGTCCTGGTAGACGATGTGGCCGTTGACGATGGTCGCCGAGACCGCACGGTCGTTGCGATTGACCATCCGGGGCAGGTTGGCCAGCCCGGGCGTGGGGGCCTCGGCGTATTGGCTGCTGGACCCGTCGAAGCCGGCGGGGTCGATGATGGCGATGTCGGCGCGGGCGCCGATGGCGAGCCGTCCGGCGTCTAAGCCGTACCAGTCGGCGAGTTCGCCGGTGAGCCGGTGAATCGCCGAGGCCAGCGGCATGAAGCCTCGGTGCTGGACACGTTCGAGCAAACGCAGCCCGGAATTGTAGAACGCCATGTTGCGCAGGTGCGCCCCGGAGTCGGCGAAACCGATCTGGACGCTAGGCGAGCGGGCCAGCCGGTCGAGAACGTGGTCACGGTCGTTGCCGATGGTCGTGCGCCAGCGCAACGCCCGTCCGTGTGCTGCGGCGAGGTCGAGCAGCACATCGGCGGGCGCGATCCCGCGCTGGGCGGCGACCTCGCCGAATGACCTGCCCACCAGGGCGGGTTCGGGGCAGGCAACGATCTGCGCATCGTTGAGGTCACGGTTCCACACCCGGGAGCCGAACCGTTTTGCCAGGTCTTTGCGGAAGGCCCACCGATAGGTTTCGTCGACGAGCAGTTCACCGCGGGCCAGCTCGTCGCGGATGTTCAATGCGGCTGCGCCCGAACCGAACTCTTCGAAGATGACCAGATCGATGCCATCCGCGTACACCTCGAAGGGCACCGGCAGATGCTGCCACCGGAAGTTGGCGCCGAGCAGGGTGTTGACCAATCGCGCCACGCTGATGGCCACGCGCCAGACGGTACGATCGGCCTTGATATCGACCGCCGAGATCAGTGTGGTCTTCAGCGGTCGACGCCGGAGCGGGCGTCCTGCGCTTTCGGCGAGAAACAGCATCGCCTCGGCTCGCCTGGTCAGGTTCGGCGTGCTCTGATGCACCCTATTGCGTTGCCGCAACAGGGCATTCAGCATCCGGTATTCCATCCATGTGGCATACGTCGAGGGCAGCTGCCGCGCCGGAAAGCGGGTGCCTTCCAGCTTGGAGAACGAACTCCTGATCGTCGACAACCCAACAAAGCCTTCATCGAGCGCGTCGGAGAGCATGTCGCGCAACGCGGCCAGCTCGCGGCCGGTGGGCACCTCTTGACCATCGACCGATCGTTGCAGGCCCATGGCCGCTGCCCGCATGTCGGAGTGGCCGATGAATGCCGCCACGTTCTGCCCAAGGGGACGAGCTTGCAGCGCCTGGATGTAGGAACGTGGGCCCGTCCAGGTCCGGTGTTCTTTGATTGCGGAATGCACTGCCTCCCAAGGTAATGCTTCGACACGGGCGAACATATCCGCGCAGTCCTCGGCGTCGCAGTACACCGTTGATAGCGAACAATTGCCGATGATCACCGACGTGACGCCGTGGCGCACCGATTCCCCCAACCCCGGACTGCTGAGAACCTCGGCGTCGTAGTGCGTATGCACGTCGATCATCCCGGGCATCACCCACTTACCGGCCGCATCGACCGTTCGCCGGCCGTCATGTAACGACGCCGCGCTGATGGTGACCACCTTGCCGTCGCGAATGCCGACGTCGGCCCGCGTCGGCACCGAGATGGACGTACCGTCGTAGACGGTTCCACCGCGAATGACGAGATCGTAGCGGGCCATGTCGCCTCCTCGATACCGACCAGTATTGAATACCAGCGAGTATTGTCGCGTCCATGCCCAAAGTCAAGTCAGCACCGTCGCGGCCCAAGCGCAGCGAGGTGCGCGCGCGCATCCTTGCCGCCGCCATGTCGACGTTCGCCAAGCACGGATTCGCCGGAGCCAGTATCGATGCGATCGCCGAAGCCGCCGGCTTCACCAAAGGCGCGGTCTACTCCAACTTCGGATCCAAAGACGACCTGTTCTTCGCCCTGATGGATCAGCAGATCGAACTGCGCACCGGACTGGTCACCGAGGTGGCGCGCGACCTGCCGCAAGGGGGGCCACAGGCGCTGGCGGCAATCGGCGAGCGCCTCACCCGGGCGATCACCGAAAACCGGGAGTGGCAACTGCTTTTCGTCGACTACTGGGCACGAGCGGTACGCGACCCGTCGATCCGGGCGCGCTTCGTCGAACATCGACGAGCGGTGCGCGCACTCATGGGCGATGCGGTCGAGCAGGCCGCGCGTTCGCTCAACATCGGCGTCGTGCTGCCCACCGACGTGGTGAGCCTGCTGCTACTTGGGCTGAGCAACGGGCTCGCGATCGAAGAGTTGGCCGCGCCCGGGACCGTCCCCACCAGCCTCATCGGCAGCGTCCTGACCGCCCTCATCGACCAATGAGGGCCGCCGCCGGCTGGCGACATCCCTCGGCTGATCGTCTTTCCCAAATGAGCTCGTGTCGGTCCGCGAGACCGCCCGTTCCAGGGCCTGCCCGACCTCGACGTAGCAACCCCCCGTGTCGAGCGCTAGCTAGTCACCCGCCGAAACGCGCTAGTCACCCGCCGAAACGCGCTAGTCACCCGCCGAAACGCGCTAGTCACCCGCCGAAAAGGAGGTACAGATTTCGGAGCGGCACAGCACCACGGTCATCAGCAGGCCCGGTTGGCCACTGAGCCGATGGCGCCGGGGGAAGTACCCGCAGCGCACGGTCGTGGGCGGCCAGCACTCCGAGGATGTGGCCGACGAGACGAACGCGACCTTCTCAACCGCGACCAGGGTGGGGTGCGCCGATAGTACCTGTGCCACGTCGCGATGCGCCGACCCCGGCACGTTCCAGCCCTGGCCGAACGGGTCCAGCAGCAGCAACACCGCACGCTGGCTCTTCTTCGCCGGAAAATAGTGAAATAGCAGTGGGCGAAGAGGTAGCCGACGACGATCGACGTCAGGGAAGGCGCCAGGTTTCCGGGCACCAGATATCCCGGAAGCGCGGCGCGTCCCCGGCGGGACAGCTATAGGACCTAACTAAAACTACGGGTGCTACAATGATCCGGCCGTATTTTCACCCCCGCCGGCCCCCATGACCCCGTTATCAGAGCGGCTTGCGCAGCCCAAAATTGGCTGGCGTACCACGTCGACGCCCTGGAGGTGTGGCCGCTGCTGGCTGCGCTCGGAGATTGCAAGCTGCGCCACCGAGTCCTGCAATTGCTGGCCGGGATCGTCTGGGCGCCAATCGTCCTTGACGCCTTCGGGCCGCTGTGGGACGTTGACAAAAACGACGTTGACAAAAACGACGTTGACAAAAACAAGGTGTCGTTGGGCATGTGCCGGGCGGCTTGGCGGCTCGCGAAAGGTTGGGCAGAGAAAGTGAGCACTCCGTCGAGCGACCCTACCTTTTACCGGACCGCCGCTGCGGCGGCGGCGGCGCCTCCCGAGAAGCTGGCCTATGTGGCAGCGCTGACCGGCGAGGGCGACCCGGGAGCGGTGGGCGATGCAATGGCGGTGGTCGACGTAGATCCCGACTCGGTCGACTACGGGCGGGTTGTCGGCTGGACCGAGCTGCCGGGAACAGGTCATGAGGTCCACCACTTTGGGTGGAATGCGTGCAGCAGCGCACTCAGGCACGAGGGGCACGACCTGCATGGGCTGGCGCGCCGGTACCTGCTCGTGCCGGGGATCCGATCCTCGGACATTTTCGTGCTCGACACTCAACCGAACCCCCGGCAACCGGTGCTGGCGAAGACCATCGGCGCAATCGACCTGGCGACCAAGGCGGGGTACTCGCGGCCGCATACCGTGCACTGCGGCCCCGACGGCATCTTCATGACCTGTCTGGGCGGGCCGACCGGCGCCGACGACGAACCGGGCGGGATCGCGTTGCTGGATCATCAGAGCTTCGAGGTGATACGACCCTGGGAGACCGATCGGGGCCCGCAGCACCTGGCATACGACGCGTGGTGGCATCTCAACCACAATGTACTGATCTCCAGCGAATGGGGCACCCCGTCGATGATCGA
>JAQTVU010000313.1 GCA_028706695.1 Mycobacterium sp. | reverse complement strand
GCGCAGCCGGGGAAATTCACCAAAGCGTTCTCCAGCGAGCTCAGGGTCTCGACGTCCAGGTCGTTGGTGGGCTCGTCGAGCAGGATCAGGTTGCCGCCCTGCTTGAGTGTCAGCGCCAGGTTCAGCCTGTTACGCTCGCCACCCGACAGTACCCCGGCCGGCTTCTGCTGATCGGGCCCTTTGAACCCGAACGCCGACACATAGGCCCGCGACGGCATCTCGGTGCGACCCACCTCGATGTAGTCGAGGCCGTCTGAAACGACCTCCCACACAGTCTTTTTCGGGTCGATGCCGGCGCGCTCCTGATCAACGTAACTGAGCTTGACGGTTTCGCCGACCTTGACCGTGCCGCTGTCGGGCTGCTCGAGGCCGACGATGGTCTTGAACAAGGTCGTCTTGCCCACACCGTTGGGCCCGATGACCCCGACGATGCCGTTGCGCGGCAAGGTGAATGACAGGTCCTTGATCAAGGTGCGGCCGCCGTAACCCTTGTCGAGGTGCTCGACCTCGACGACTACGTTGCCCAGGCGCGGCCCGACCGGGATCTGGATCTCCTCGAAGTCGAGCTTGCGCACCCGCTCGGCTTCGGTGACCATCTCCTCGTAGCGTTGCAGGCGCGCCTTGCCCTTGGCCTGCCGCGCTTTGGCCCCGGACCGCACCCAGGCCAGCTCGTCGACCAGTCGCTTCTGCAGCTTGGCGTCCTTGCGGCCCTGCACCGACAGCCGCTCGGCCTTCTTCTCCAGATAGGTCGAGTAATTGCCCTCGTAGGGATACGCGCGGCCGCGGTCGATCTCGAGGATCCACTGGGCGACGTTGTCGAGGAAGTAGCGATCGTGGGTCACGGCCAGCACCGCCCCCGCATAGGACCCCAGGTGCTGCTCGAGCCACTGCACGCTTTCGGCGTCAAGGTGGTTGGTCGGTTCGTCGAGCAGCAGCAGGTCGGGCTTGGACAGCAGCAGCTTGCACAGCGCCACGCGGCGCCGCTCGCCGCCGGACAGGTTCTTGACCGGCTCTTCGGGCGGCGGGCAGCGCAGCGCATCCATGGCCTGCTCCAGCTGCGAGTCCAGGTCCCACGCGTCGGCGTGGTCGAGCTCCTCTTGCAGCCGGCCCATCTCCTCCATCAGCTCGTCGGAGTAGTCGGTGGCCATCAGCTCGGCAACCTCGTTGAAGCGGTCGAGCTTGACCTTGATGTCGCCCAGGCCCTCTTCCACGTTGCCGCGAACGGTCTTCTCCTCGTTCAGCGGCGGCTCCTGTTGCAGGATGCCCACGGTCGCCCCGGTGGCGAGGAAGGCATCGCCGTTGTTGGGTGTGTCCAGACCGGCCATGATCCGCAAGACGCTCGACTTTCCGGCGCCGTTGGGCCCGACGACACCGATCTTGGCGCCCGGGTAGAAGCTCAACGTGACGTCGTCGAGGATCACCTTGTCGCCGTGCGCCTTGCGGACCTTCTTCATCGTGTAGATGAACTCAGCCATGCAGCGGTCTCGCCTTTCTGGTCTCGCAGAATGATCTCGCGGACCATCCTAGGCACCGCCCGCCAGCCGTAGCCCGACAGCCGACCAGACCGTCAGGCCGGGATGGGATGCGGTGCCCGGCCCTCGACGGCGTCATCGGAGTGGACCGGACCGTCCCGGACCGTCCGTTCCTCGTCGGCAGCAACGTCGTCGATAGCCGCCGAAGCTCCGGGCACGGGCACCGGGGCCGGGTCGGGGCCGGTGTACGCCGGCTTTTCGATGCGCACCAGCACACGCGACAGGTCCGGGCCGACCGAGGTCGCCCGCATCTCCAGCGACGAGCGACGGTTGCCGTCGCGGTCCTCGTACTCACTGGTGTGCACGTGGCCCACCACGATCACCGGTGCGCCCTTACCCAGGGCGGCCCCGACGCCGGTGACCAGCTTTCCCCAGCAGTTGACGTTGACGAAAAGCGAGTTGCCCGGCTCCCACCCGCCGTCGGCGGCACGGCGGCGTGAATTGCTCGCCACCCGGAACTTGAGGACCTCCTGATCGCCGACCTTGCGGCGCTGAAGGTCGTTGACGATGTGACCGACGACGGTAAGCGGTGTCTCGAACATTGGCGGGATCCCTTTCTCGGTTGCTTTCTCAGTGGCGCGGGTGAACACGTTCCGGCTGCCATTGAGCCCGGCGCCACCGACGGACGCGTCGGCCGAAGGCGCCGTCGGGGCGCCTTCTGGCCGCGGATGTGGAGAAAGCCGTGACTGTGGATCAGTCCGCCGGTTGGTGCGAACGGCCGGGCGCCTCACGCCGGGCCAGTTCGGCGAGCATCGCGTTGTAGGCGGTCAGGTCGGCGTCGTCGTCGCGTTCGGCCGCCCGGTCCAGACGCCGGGCGGTGCGGTTGTCGCTGCGCGCCCACTGCACGAGCAACGCCAGCATCACGATGACGAGGGGCCCTTCCCCCGCCGCCCAGGCGATTGCGCCGCCCAGATGCTGATCACCCATCAGGTCGGTGTGCCAGCTCAGACCCAATGACTGGTAGTAGTCACCGCCGAGCACCTTGCGGGTGCCCATCAGCACCACCCCGAAAAACGCGTGCAGCGGCAGCGAGGCGAACACCACGCCCACCTTTGCCAGCGGCGGGATGGGGCGCGGTGTCGGGTCCACCCCGATGACGATCCAGTAGAAAAGATAGCCGCTGAGCAGGAAGTGCACGTTCATCGCCAAGTGCCCGGCGTGGCTGCTCACCGCGCTGTCGAACAGGTTCGACAGGTACAACCCGTAGAACCCGCCGACGAACAGCACGGTGGCGACCACCGGGTTGGTGACGAATCGCGAGTAGTGGCTGTGCAGCGCGGCCAACAGCCATTCCCGCATACCGGGCGGATCGTCGCGTCCGGCGGCGGGCAGCGCGCGCAGCGCGAGGCTGACCGGCGCGCCGAGCACGAGCAGGATCGGCACCAGCATCGACAGCCCCATGTGGGCGATCATGTGCACGCTGAACATCGCCGGCATGTAGCGGCCGACCCCCGACGACGTCACGAACAGCAGAGTCAGGCAGCCCAGCAGCCAGGCCACCGTCCGGCCCGGCGGCCAACTGTCGCCGCGGCGGCGCAGCCGCAGCACCCCCGCCAGATACAGTGCGGCGAAGACGATCGCGGCCGTGCCGAAGATCAGGTCAAAGCGCCAGTCGAACAGGATGCGCGCCGCGGTGGGCGGACCGTCGAAGTCGTAGCCGATCTCGGCCTGGGAAAGGGAGGGCAGCCGGATCGGGGGCGGTGGCGGCGGTGTGCGACCCAGCCCGACGGCGATGCCGAATGTGAGGCCGAAGATCACGGCCTCGATCAGCGCCAGCCGGATCAGAACGCCACGCGCTTCGGATGCTTCCAGATCGGGTTGCAACGCTGCGACCGCGGTGCGCCGCTGGCGCCAGCCGAGGACACCCAGCGCGCACAGCGCAAGGAACTTGGCGATCACCAGCCGGCCGTAGGCGGTGCTCAGCAGGTCGGACGGCAGCACCCGCACCAGGGCGTTCATCACGCCGCTCACGCCCATGGCCACCCAACACCACAGCGCTATCGCCGAGAACCGCCGCGCCGCCAGGCCCAGGTGGTCACCGCCGCGCAACGCGTGCGCCAGCAGCGCCAGCAGACCACCGGCCCACAGCGCGGCGGCGACCAGGTGGATCAGCAGGCTGTTGGTGGCCAGGTCGTGGGATCCGCCGGCCGAGGAGTGCCCGGTCAGCCCCAGCGGAATGAGAGTCAGCAAAGATCCGGCGAACAGCAGCGGCACCCACGACCAGCGCAGCACCGCCAGGCTCGCCAGCGTCACCAGCGCGGCCAGGATCGCGGTCCAGCGCCACGCGGAGGCGGTGGCGATCAGCCCCGCCAACGACCAGTTCGTGACCGGGTTGAGGTGGTCGACCAGCCGGTGACCGGACACATCGGAGATGGTCAGCGGCACCAGCAGCGCGGCGCATACCGCCCACACGCCCGACGCCACCGTCCCCAGCCGCAGCGCACGGTAGCCGTCGGCGTCGAGCACGCCACTCCGCTGCGGGGGAACCAGGAACGCGGCGCAGAGAAACGAACCGACGGCCAGCACCGCGGCGATCTCGCCGGCCGCCCGGACGAAGGGCAATCCCAGCGTGGTTGCCGGGCCTGGATCGGGCAAACCGGTGACGTTCAGCGCGTCGGCCAGCGACAACGCGCCGATCCCGGCCGCCGTGCAGCCGGCCAGCACCGCGACGCCGATCAGCGCCGGCCATACCCGTGCGTGCAGTGTGGCCGGGACCGGTGCCGGGGCCCGGCCAGCGGGCCGTGTAACCGTCATTGGTAGTCAGGGGCGCGGTGTCCGCAGAACGGACCCGTTTCCCCATCCCCCTTTCAATCCGTGCGTGCGGTTTTCCCGCACACGGCTTACCGATGATCTTCTAGACATGGTTACGCAGCCTT
>JAQTVU010000312.1 GCA_028706695.1 Mycobacterium sp. | reverse complement strand
ATAAGTTAGGTGGTCAGATGCCAATTGCGCAACAGTCTCATAACGCTATTTTGGGACGCGCGTGCCGTCCGGGGAAGCATAAGCTGGGAGGTGGCGCGGCGCATCTTGATCCGAGTGGACGACAGGTGCCGCGGCCGTAAATTCCACTCCACGAACGTGCCAAGTTGGCTGGTCAAGGCTTGATGAAGTGGTGTGGGGAGCGCAACGGCGAGGCGGCGTGACAACGGGCCGCTACTCTAGTACGCATGCCAGAGCGCCCACCGGCAACCTTCACTACCCTCACGGTCCTCAAACTCGCCGGCTGTTGCCTGCTCGCCAGTGTCCTGGCCACGGCGCTCATGTTCCCGCTGGCCGGCGGCTTGGGGTTGCTGTCCAACCGCGCCTCCGAAGTGGTCGCCAACGGCTCCGCGCAGCTCCTCGAGGGAGAAGTGCCCGCGGTGTCGACGATGGTTGACACCAAGGGCAACACCATCGCCTGGCTGTACTCTCAGCGCCGGTTCGAAGTGCCCGGCGACAAGATCGCCAACACCATGAAGCTGGCGATCGTCTCGATCGAGGACAAGCGGTTCGCCGACCACAACGGCGTGGATTGGAAAGGCACCCTTACCGGTCTTGCCGGCTACGCACGCGGCGACGTCGACACGCGCGGTGGGTCGACCATCGAGCAGCAGTACGTGAAGAACTATCAACTGCTGGTGACGGCCGAGACCGACGCCGAGAAGCGCGCGGCCGTGGAAACCACTCCCGCACGCAAGCTGCGCGAGATCCGGATGGCCCTCACGCTGGACAAGACCTTCACCAAGCCGGAGATTCTCACCCGCTACCTGAATCTGGTGTCGTTCGGCAACGGCTCGTTCGGGGTGCAGGACGCCGCGCAGACCTACTTCGGCATCAACGCCTCGGAACTGAATTGGCAGCAGGCGGCGCTGCTGGCGGGCATGGTGCAGTCCACGACCGCGCTCAACCCCTATACGAACCCGGAGGCGGCGCTGGCGCGCCGGAACCTGGTGCTCGACACGATGATCGAGAATCTGCCGCAGGAGGCCGACGCGCTGCGCGCCGCCAAGGCCACCCCCCTGGGGGTGTTGCCGCAGCCCAACGAACTGCCGCGCGGCTGCATCGCGGCCGGCGACCGCGCGTTCTTCTGCGACTACGTGCAGGAATACCTGTCCCGCGCGGGGATCGGCAAGGAGCAGGTGGCCCGTGGCGGCTACACCATCCGCACCACGCTCGACCCGGACGTGCAGGTCCCGGTCAAGACCGCGATCGACAAGTTCGCCAGCCCGACGCTGTCGGGCATCTCGAGCGTGATGAGCGTGATCAGGCCCGGCAAGGATTCCCACAGGGTGATGGCGATGGCCAGCAACCGTAAGTACGGGCTGGACCTCGACGCCGGCGAAACGATGCGGCCGCAGCCGTTTTCCCTGGTCGGTGACGGCGCCGGGTCGGTGTTCAAGATCTTCACCACCGCGGCCGCGCTGGACATGGGGATGGGCATCAACGCCACCCTGGAGGTGCCGGGCCGCTTCCAGGCCAAGGGCATGGGCAGCGGTGGGGCCAAGGGCTGCCCGAAGGACACCTGGTGCGTGATCAACGCCGGCGGCTACCGCGGATCAATGAACGTGACCGATGCGCTGGCCACCTCGCCCAACACCGCCTTCGCCAAGCTGATCCAGCAGGTCGGGGTGAGCCGCACGGTCGACATGGCCATCAAGCTGGGCCTGCGGTCCTACAACGATCCCGGTACCGCCCGCGACTACAACCCCGACAGCAACGAGAGCCTGGCCGACTTCATCAAACGCCAGAACATCGGTTCGTTCACGCTCGGTCCGTTCGAGGTGAATGCGCTTGAGCTGTCCAATGTTGCGGCCACGTTGGCCTCCGGTGGCGTGTGGTGCCCGCCGAATCCGATCGACAAGCTCATCGACCGCCATGGCCACGACGTCGCCGTCACCACCGAAACCTGCGACCAGGTGGTGCCCGAGGGCCTGGCCAACACCATGGCCAACGCGATGAGCAAGGACGCGGTGGCCGGGGGCACGGCATCGGGTTCGGCCGGCGCGGCGGGGTGGGACCTGCCGATGTCGGGTAAGACCGGCACCACCGAAGCCCACCGCTCGTCCGGCTTTGTGGGCTTCACCAACCGTTACGCCGCGGCGAACTACATCTACGACGACTCGACCAATCCGACGGATCTGTGCTCCAACCCGCTGCGCCATTGCGGCGAAGGGGACCTGTACGGCGGTAACGAGCCGGCGCGCACCTGGTTCACCGCGATGAAGCCGGTCGCCACCAGCTTCGGTGACGTGCATCTGCCCCCGACCGATCCCCGCTACGTGGAAGGCTCCCCCGGCTCCCGGGTGCCGAACGTCGCCGGGCTGGACGTGGACGCGGCGCGCCAGCGGCTCAAGGACGCGGGATTCCGGATCGCCGACCAAACCACCTCGGTCAACAGCTCGGCGAAGTACGGTGAGGTGGTCGGCACCATACCCAACGGTCAGACGATTCCCGGCTCGATTGTCACGATCCAGATCAGCAACGGCATCCCGCCGGCCCCGCCGCCACCGCCGGAAGGCATGCCCCCGTTCGGCTCACAGGTCGTCGAGATCCCGGGCCTACCCCCGATCACCATTCCGCTGTTGGCCCCGCCACCGCCGGGCGACGGACCGCCGCCCCCTTAGGCCCCCGTTCGGCCGCCGGGTGCCCCACCGGCATTGTGTCGCACGGGATCCGCTGGTGTTCCGCGCGCCGCAGTAGCATGCGAACATGGCCGACGTTCAAAATTCATTCCCCCAGCTACCACCCCGGCCGCTTCGTCGCCGCGCCTTGCCCGTCTTGATGCGCACCGGCGGCGTCGCGCTCGGCGCGACCGTCGCAGGCCTCGGTTACGCCTCCCTTGTCGAGCGCAATGCGTTTGTGCTGCGGGAGATCACCATGCCCGTGTTGTCGCCGGGGTCCGCGCCGCTGCGGGTGTTGCACATCAGTGATCTGCACATGCTGCCCGGCCAGCGCCGCAAGCAGGCCTGGCTGCGCGAGCTGACCAACTGGGAGCCGGACCTGGTCGTCAACACGGGCGACAACCTGGCGCACCCCAAGGCGGTTCCCGCGGTCATCCAGGCGCTGGGGGATCTGCTGTCGCGACCGGGCATCTTCGTTTTCGGCAGCAACGACTATTTCGGGCCGCGGCTGAAGAATCCGTTGAACTACCTGACCAACCCGTCGCACCGGGTCCGCGGCGAACCACTGCCCTGGCAGGACCTACGGGCGGCGTTCACCGAACGGGGCTGGCTCGACCTCACCCACAACCGGCGCGAGTTTGAGGTGGCCGGCCTGCATGTCGCCGCGGCGGGCGTCGATGACCCGCATATCGACCGGGATCGCTACGACACCATCGCCGGTCCGGCCAGCCCCGCCGCCAACCTGCGGCTGGGGTTGACCCATTCCCCGGAGCCGCGGGTGCTGGATCGCTTCGCCGCCGACGGCTACCAGCTGGTGATGGCCGGGCACACCCACGGCGGGCAGCTGCGCCTGCCGCTCTACGGCGCCTTGGTGACCAACTGCGGCCTGGACCGCTGCCGGGCCAAGGGGCCCTCACGTTGGGGCGCCAACATGCAGTTGCACGTCTCGGCGGGGATAGGCACGTCGCCGTTCGCGCCGGTACGATTCTTGTGCAGGCCCGAGGCCACCCTGCTGACGTTGATCGCCGCCCCGACGGGGGGCCGGGATTCGATAAGCGAACGCGGGCGTTCGCTGCCGGCGGCGTCAGTGCGTTGAACGATCGCACGCCGGCCACGATCCGCAGCCGTTCATGGGTCCCCGGCAGGCGACTTGGCCGGCGGATGGGCCGGTGCGATAGGCTGTCGTGGCTTCACGCGGGGTGTGGCGCAGCTTGGTAGCGCGCTTCGTTCGGGACGAAGAGGTCGTGGGTTCGAATCCCGCCACCCCGACTCGTGAGTCCGCAGCTGAGAGGCCCTGGCCGGGAGTTTCCGCCGGGGCCTCTTCGTCTTCAGTTCCCAGCAGATCCAGAGATCTGCTTTGGGCTTTGTCTAGGTGCAGATCACCGGTTGGGGCCGCTGCATAGTTCTGCATGGTCGGGGACGCCACCGTGACGCTCAACGAGCAGGTGTTCGCAAGCATTGGGATGTCCCCCGAAGAGGTGCGGGCGCTGGTTTCGTCGGTCGAAACGCTGCGGCACAACGCCGGGGATTTCTGAAGCCGGGTAACAGGTTGTCGGGGGACCGCTGGCTTCGGTGGTGTCGCTGACCCGGGAGCCTGGTCGATGCCGGTTGTGCACAGTTGCGGGTTGATGCACAGTATGAGTCCGGTGGGGTCGGCGGTGTCGGTGGCGCTCGCTAGTGTTTCGAACATGGTTTCGAGTAGCCGGGAGCGGGTGGTGGCGTGTTTTGCGGC
>JAQTVU010000311.1 GCA_028706695.1 Mycobacterium sp. | reverse complement strand
CGGAATCCGTCTGGCCATCAGGGCACGATATTTCTCCGCGCGGTCGGGTCCGGCCAGCAGGGGCCGCGCGGCGTTACCCGCGGTGCGCCGCACCCCTTCCCTCGCGCCGATCTCCAGGTAGACGACGGTGTGGCCGGCGAGCGCCTCACACACCCCGCGGCTGGTGACCGCGCCGCCGCCCAGCGACACGACGCCGTCGTGTTCGGCCAGGGCCGCGCGGACCACTTGTTCCTCGATGCGGCGAAACTCCTGCTCCCCGTCGGTGGCGAAGATGTCGGCGATGCTGCGACCGGTCTGCCGCTCGATGGCCGCGTCGGTGTCGAGCACGCCGGCCCCGAGCGCCTTGGCCAGTCGCCGCCCGATGGTGGATTTGCCCGAACCCGGCAATCCGACCAGCACCACCCGGGGTGCCATCACGCGGTACCGCGGGCGGCCGGCGCTTCCCGTTCGGCGACCGCACGCAGATAGGACTCGATGTTGCGCCGGGTCTCGGCCAGGGAGTCGCCGCCGAACTTCTGCAGCGCGGCGCGGGCCAGCACCAGCGCCACCATGGTTTCGGCAACCACCCCGGCGGCCGGCACCGCGCAGACGTCCGAACGCTGGTGGATCGCGACGGCCTCGTCGCCGGTGACCATGTCGACGGTGGCCAGCGCCCGCGGGACCGTGGAGATGGGTTTCATCGCGGCGCGCACCCGCAGCGGCTGGCCGTTGGTCATGCCGCCTTCCAGGCCGCCGGCCCGGTTGGTCGCGCGGACGACCCCGTCGGGCCCGGGGTACATCTCGTCGTGGGCGCGGCTGCCGCGGCGGCGCGCGGTCGCGAAGCCGTCGCCGATCTCGACGCCCTTGATCGCCTGGATGCCCATGACCGCGGCGGCCAACTGGCTGTCGAGCCGGTTCTCGCCGCTGGTGAACGAGCCCAGCCCGATCGGCAACCCCGCCGCCACGACCTCCACCACGCCGCCCAGGGTGTCGCCGTCCTTCTTGGCCGCTTCGATCTCGGCGATCATGGATTCCTCGGCGGCCTTGTCGAACGCGCGGACCGGGCTGGCGTCGATCGCGGGCAGGTCCTCGGCGCGCGGCGGCGGACCGTCGTAGGGCGCCGACGGCCCGATCGCCACGACGTGGGAGAGCACCTCGACACCCATGGCCTGGCGCAGGAACAGCCGCGCGACCGTGCCCGCCGCGACACGGGCGGCCGTCTCGCGGGCGCTGGCGCGCTCCAGCACCGGGCGGGCGTCGTCGAAACCATACTTGAGCATGCCGGCGTAGTCGGCGTGGCCGGGCCGCGGCCGGGTCAGCGGGGCGTTGCGCGCGGAGTTTTCCAGCGCGGCGGGGTCGACCGGGTCGGGGGCCATCACGGTCTCCCACTTCGGCCATTCGGTGTTGCCGATCTCGATGGCGATGGGCCCGCCCAGCGTGACGCCGTGACGCACCCCCGACAGCACGGTCACCGCGTCGCGCTCGAACGCCATGCGGGCGCCGCGACCATAGCCGAGCCGACGGCGGGCCAGTTGATCGGCGATTTCGGCGGAGGTGACTTGCACGCCGGCGACCATGCCTTCGAGCACGGCCACCAGCGCGCGGCCGTGCGACTCCCCCGCGGTGATCCAGCGCAACACGTGACCATCTTCCCATGTGGCCCCGCGTCCGCTAATTCAGCAGAGCCAACCCGGCCGCGGCGGCGGTCGCCGCGCACATCGACGGGCCGTGCGGCACGGTGCGCGCGCCGCACGCCAGCGCGACCGTACCGCACACCGCGGTCAGCAACGGCGCCGCCAGCGCCGCCGAAAACCACGTAGGCGCCCCGAAGTAGCCGGCCAGCCCGCCCAGGCCGATCGCCAGCTTGACGTCGCCGGCCCCCATTCCCGTCGGCGCCAGTAGGTGCACCAACAGGTACATCCCGGCCAACGCCCCGGCCCCGGCCAAGGCGGGCGGCCCGCGGCCGGCCCACACGGCGGCCGCCAGGATCGTCACCGCCCCGGGCAGCGTCAGCGGGTTCGGCAGTCGGCGCTGTCGCAGGTCATACCAGCTCAACAGGGCAAGCCACGCCAGCACCAACACGGCGGCCGCGGTCCGCATGCGGCACGCTAACCCAGTGCGGCGGTCATCGCCTCTCGCGGCGCGGGCAGCCCTGTGAATAGCTCGACCTGCGCGAAGGCCTGGTGCAGCAGCATCTGCAGACCGCTGACCACCCGCCCCCCTGCGGCGGTGACCGCGGCGGCCAGCGGTGTGGGCCACGGCTCGTAGATCGCGTCCAGCAGCACCGGGATCGCGGCGAAGGCGCTGGCGTGACCGGCTGCCACGTCCGCCGGGAGGGTGCTGACCAGCACCTCCGCGGCGGCTACGCGGCCGGCCAACTCGCCGCCGTCCAGAGCGCACGTCCGCGTCGTCACGCCCACCCGGGCACCCAGCTGCACCAACGGGGCCGCCTTACCCGGATCGCGGGCGACGACGGTGACGTCGCTGACACCCAGCCGGGCAAGCCCCACCAGGGCCGCCGGGGCGGTGCCGCCGGACCCGCACACCAGCGCCGGCCCGGACGCGGCCCCGAGCGCCCCGGCCACGCCGTCGATGTCGGTGTTGTCGGCCCGCCAGCCCCGGGGGGTGCGCACCAGGGTGTTGGCCGAGCCGGTCAGGCCGGCGCGTGGGGTGTGCTCGTCGGCGAAGCGTAGGGCGGCGAACTTGCCGGGCATGGTCACCGACACGCCCACCCACTCGGGTCCGAACCCGCCGACGATCCCGGGCAGCTCCTCGGCGCCGCACTCGATGCGCTCGTAGGTCCAGTCGTCGAGGCCCAGCGCGCGGTAGGCGGCCCGGTGCAGTTGCGGCGATTTCGAGTGGGCGATCGGCTTGCCCAGCACTGCGGCTCTTCTCGCGCGGCTCATCGTGCGCTGTCGAGGACGCCGTTGCGCTTGGCCAGCTCGATGTTGGCCAGATGCTGCTGGTAGTCCCTGGTGAACAGGGTGGTGCCCTGGGGATCGATGGTGACGAAGTACAGCCAATCCCCCGGCGCGGGATGCTCGGCGGCCTGCAGCGCGTCGACACCGGGCGAGCAGATCGCCGTGGCGGGCAGACCCGGTGACACGTAGGTGTTCCACGGCGTCCGCTGGGCGCGGTCGGCGTCGCTGGTCGCGACCTCCCGACGGTCCAGCGGATAATTCACGGTGGAGTCGAATTCCAGCGTGTGATGCGCGTGCAGGCGGTTGTAGATGACCGCCGCGACCTTCGGGAAGTCTTGTGGATTGGATTCCTGCTGCACCAGCGACGCCACCACCAGGATGTCATAGGGGGACAGTCGCAGCGACTGGGCCGTGTCGAGCAGACCCGATTTCATGTACTCCACCGCGCCGGCGCTGATCAGGTTGGAAAGGATGCTCTGGGCCGGGGCCGACGGGTCGACGTTGAAGGTCCCCGGGGCGATCAGGCCTTCGATCCGGCGGTGGTCGTTGCCCAGCTCGGTGACCGGCTCCGTGGCCCACGGCGGCACCGCCAGCACTTCCGGGGGGCTGTTGCCCGCCACCGCGCGCAAGTCGCCCACCGAGACGCAGTGCTTGTTGCCGTCGAGCTTCACGCAGGTGGCACGCGATATCAGCGTGAGGATTCCCGGGATCACCACGTCGGTCTTCATGTCGGTGGTGTCATCGAGCTGACGGCCCTCCGGAATGACCAGCCGCCCCACCCGCTCGTTGGGGTCGACCAGCCGCTCGACGGCGGCGGCCGCCGGGATCTCGGTGCGCATCCGGTAATAGCCGGGCTGGATCGAGTTGATCGCGGCGTTGCCGTGCGCGGCGTTGAGGAACGCCCGGACGGTCTTGACGACGTGGCGGTGCAGCAGGGTTTCCCCGACCATGGTGGTGGAGTCGCCGTCTTGGACGTGGATGACGATGTCGCGCTTGCCGCTGCCGGTGTAGTCGTCGCCGCCGCCGAACATCGAATGCCAGAACCTGGTGCCGATGAACACACCCATCACCACCACCACGATGAGCGCGGCGAGCCCGAGCTGCAGGCGGTGACGACGCCGGCGCCGCTCCCGCTCGGCGCGCCTGCGGGACAGCCGGCTCCGCCGCTGCCGCGACGGGCCGATGGTCGCGGGTTGAGCGCGCTGGCTGTCAACCATCGGCGCCCCCGTCGGACACCGCGATGCGGCGCTGGTCGAGCCAGCTCTGCAGGATCGCCGCGGCCGCCACCTGGTCGATCACCGCCCGTTGCTCCCTGGCCCGGACACCGGCCGCGCGCAGCGACCGCCGGGCGCTGACGGTGGTCAACCGTTCGTCGGCCAGCCGCACCGGGGTGGGTGCGATCCGCCGGGCCAGTGCGTCGGCCAAGTCGATCGCGTCCAGCGCCGACGGGCCGGTGCGGTCGGCCAAAGTCCGCGGCAAGCCGACGACCACCTCGACCACCTCCAGCTCGGCGGCC
>JAQTVU010000310.1 GCA_028706695.1 Mycobacterium sp. | reverse complement strand
CGCGCGGGCGTTGCTGTCCAACGTGCGCCCGGGCAGCTATCGCCGCGGCGGCTCGGTGCACCTGCGGGTGTGGCTGGCCGAGCGGGTGGCCGAGGCCGGCGGCGCGCACAACCTGGCCGGGGCGCCGTGGCTGGTGTACTACGCCCGCGCCCTGGGCGCCGACGTCGGCACGGGCGTCGACCTGCATTCGATGCCGCCGGTCACGGGGCTGCTGACGCTCGGGCACCGCTGCGCGGTCGAGCCGGAAGTGGACCTGTGCGGCCACTGGCTCGATGGCGACGCGTTCCACGTCGGGGAGATCGTCATCGGCGACGACGCGACGGTCGGCGCCCGGACCACCCTGCTGCCCGGGGCGGTCGTCGGGCAGAACGCCGACGTGGCGCCCGGCGCGGGCGTGGTCGACAAGATCAAAAGCGGCCAGTACTGGACGG
This sequence comes from Mycobacterium sp., assembly GCA_028706695.1. Classification (GTDB taxonomy): domain Bacteria; phylum Actinomycetota; class Actinomycetes; order Mycobacteriales; family Mycobacteriaceae; genus Mycobacterium. Next base: position 3,989 of record JAQTVU010000310.1, on the reverse strand, counting down.
GCTCCCCCGCGGCGAAGTCCGGGCGGGTCAAGCACCCGTGGCCCGACCACCGGCCCGCCCGCAGGAGCCGGTGGGTCGCGGCGTACGGGCTGACCTCGGTGGTGCTCTCGATCCTGCCGCTGGTCGCCGCGGCGAGCGGCCTGGCGGTGATCGCCGCCGCCGTCCGCCACACGCGCAGCCTGCGGCAAGCGGTGCTACCGGCGCTGCTGTGGACACCGGCGGCGACCCTGGCCGCCCTCACGGTGTACGCGCTGCTGACCGTGTTGGCGGTGCGGGCGCTGTCGATCGGCCTGCGGGAGGGCTACCACCCGGTGCGCAGCCGGACCGGCTGGCAGCTGTGGACCACCGAGCGGCTGCTGGACGTCGCGCGCACTCATCTCTTCCCGCTGTATGCGGGGCTGCTGACGCCGGTGTGGCTGCGGCTGCTGGGCGCGCAGGTCGGCCGCGGCACCGAGATATCCACGGCGCTGCTGATCCCGAAATTCACCACGATCGACGACGGCGCATTCCTGGCCGACGACACCATGGTCGCCTGCTACCAGCTCGGCGGTGGCTGGATCCACGCGGCCGAGACCACCGTGGGCAGGCGGGCGTTTCTCGGCAACTCCAGCATCGCCCAGCCGGGCCGCCGAGTCCCCGACGAGGCGCTGATCGCGGCGCTGTCGGCCGCGCCGCCGAAGGCCAAGCGGGCCTCGTCGTGGCTGGGCAGCCCACCGATGCGGTTGCGGCGGCGCGCCGTCGAGGCCCACCCGGCGACCACCTACGACCCGCCGCGGAAGCTGAAGGCGATGCGGGCCGCGGTGGAGACGTTGCGGTTGCTGCCGGTGATGGTGACGGCCGGCATCGCGCTGGGGGTGCTGGGCGCTCTGCAGGCCCTGGCCCGGATCTTCGGCCTTTGGGTGGCGGCGCTGTGCGGCGGGCTGGTGTTGCTGGCGGCCGCCGCGGTGGCGGCCGGGGTCACGGTCGCAGCCAAATGGCTTGCGGTGGGGCGGATCAAGGCGGGCGAGTTTCCCCTGTGGTCCTCGTTCGTCTGGCGCAACGAATTGGCCGACACGTTCGTCGAAACCGTCGCCGCGCCGTGGTTCGCCCGCCCGGCCAGCGGGACACCGGCGCTGAACCTGTGGTTACGAGCGCTGGGCGCCCGGGTCGGGCGAGGTGTCTGGTGTGAAAGCTATTGGCTGCCCGAGGCGGACCTGGTGACGCTGGGCGACGGCTGCAGCGTCAACCGCGGCTGCGTCGTGCAGACACACCTGTTCCACGACCGGATCATGCGCATGGACGGCGTCGTGCTGGAGCCGGGATCGACCCTGGGACCGCATTGCGTGGCGCTGCCCGGCGCCCGCCTGGGCGCGGCCGCGACCATCGGCCCGGCATCGCTGGTGCTGCGCGGCGACCGGGTACCGGCGTCCACCCGCTGGCAGGGCAACCCGATCAGGCCGTGGCGCGTCGGCCGCAGAAAGGCCCGCGGCAAAAAGCAGCCCCGCCGCGGTGCCCGGGACACCGCGGCGTGAAGGCCTCCGCCAGCAATAAGGTTCCGGCGGGCGCCGACGAATACCTCCCCACCAGCGGCAACCCCGGCTACCAGGTGTCGCGCTACGAACTGGACCTGCAGTACAAGGCCTCGAGCAATCGGCTGGCCGGGTCGGCGACGATCACCGCGGTGAGCCTCACCGAGCTGGAGCAGCTGACGTTCGACCTGTCCGGCGCGCTGACGGTGTCCAAGGTCTCGGTGAACGGAAAGCCGGCCGCGCACTTTTCGTGTCGCGGGGGCAAACTGCGGATCCGCCCCGCCGTCCGGACGGCAGCCGGCGCGGCCCTGTCGATCGTGGTGCGTTACCGCGGCTCGCCGAAGCCGATCCGATCGCTCTGGGGCAACGTCGGCTTCGAGGAACTGACCGACGGTGTGCTGGTCGCCGGGCAGCCCAACGGCGCCCCGTCCTGGTTTCCGTGCAACGACCAGCCCGGCGCCAAGGCCGCGTTCCGCATCCAGGTCAGCACCGAGAGCCGGTACCGGGTGGTCGCCAACGGCAAGCTGGTGTCGCGGCGGCCCAAGGCGTCGCAGACGGTGTGGACCTATGATCAGCCCGAGCCGACACCGCCGTACCTGGTCACCTTGCAGATCGGCGACTACGAGATGATCCGGCAGGCCACGGCGCCCGTGGTGATGCGGGCGGCGCTGCCCGGCCGGCTGCGCCGTGATTTCGACCGCGGCTTCGCCCGCCAGCCCCAGATGATGCAGCTGTTCGTCGGGCGGTTCGGGCCGTATCCGCTGGCCGCCGGGTACACCGTCGTCGTCACCGCCGATGCGCTGGAAATTCCCGTTGAGGCGCAAGGGGTTTCGATTTTCGGCGCCAACCACTGCGACGGTGGACGGGCCGGCGAGCCGCTGATCGCCCATGAACTGGCACACCAATGGTTCGGCAACTCGGTGACCGCGCGGCGGTGGCGCGACATCTGGCTGCACGAGGGGTTCGCCTGCTACGCCGAGTGGCTGTGGTCCGAACATGGCGGCGGGCCCAGCGCCGACGACCTGGCCCGCCGCCACCATCAGCAGTTGCGGTCGCGGCCGCAGGATCTGCTGCTGGCCGACCCCGGTCCGCGCCGAATGTTCGATGACCGCGTGTACACCCGCGGCGCGTTGACCCTGCACGCCCTGCGCGGGCGGCTCGGCGATGAGAAGTTCTTTGCCCTGCTTCAGGATTGGGCGACACGGTATCGTCACGGCACCGTCGTCACCGACGACTTCACCGGCCTGGCCGCCAACTACTCCGGCGAGTCGCTGCGAGCGCTGTGGGAGGAGTGGCTGTACGCGACCGACGTGCCGTGACCGGGGTGGGTCAGCCGGCCCCCTCGTCACCGTAGGACGCGCCGGGATACCACGCCCGGGAAGCGGGCGGCGGCGGTGGCGGGCTGGATGAGGCGGGCGTCGGCGGTGCCGCCGGCAGCTCGTTCGCCAACGCGTTCGCGTTCACGGCGCAGCCGACGGCCGCGGCAACCATGGCGGCACCGCCCAATAGCGCAACGCGTCTGTTGGATCGTGTTTCCATAGAACACCCCGTCCAGTTGCCAGGTTCCGGTCCCACCTGCCATACCCGATCCCCCGCGCGCCCAATCACCGCGGCGTGGCCGGAACCTCGCCGATGAGCAGCCGGACCGATTTCCGCTTCGGCCGAGGTCGAGCACCTGGGCCGGCGTGTCCGCGCCGCCGTGCGGCGCATCGAGGCTCTGACAGCCGGCGCTACAGGTCAGCCAGGTCGTCGGGAACGTCGACCCGGTGTTCCAGGAGCGCCTCGATGGGCACCACCTCGAGGGTGCGCCCGTGGGTCGACGCCAACACCACGGGCGCGGCGCAGCCGTCCTGGTATGCCCGAAGCCAGTTCAGGGCGGTCACGCACCAGCGGTCGCCGGGCCGAAGCCCGGGAAACCGATACTCGGGGACGGCGGTCAACAAGTCGTTGCCAATGGATCGCTGGTGCTCCAGGAACTCGGCGGTCATCACCGCGCAGATGGTGTGCCGGCCCCGATCCTCGGGTCCCGCCGAGCAACAGCCGTCGCGGTAGTAGCCGGTGAGAGGGTCGGTGCCGCACGGCTCCAGCGGACCGCCCAGCACATTGCGCTCAGCCATCCGTCCAGTATGGCGCCGCCCGATGCGACAGTTGCACCGAGTTTTCATCCCGGTGCGGACATGCTTGCAGGTGCTGCGGTGTGCCAATGACCGGAACCTTCCTGCGACCGTGGACGATGAACTCCATGTCTCGGATGGCGTGCTGTCCCGATTCACCCGTCGGGCCGATCGGCTGGCCCGCTTCGTGTTCGTGGCGCTTGCCGCGCGCCGATGGGAAATTCCGAACGGCGCGTCGAATTGACGTCCTCCCCGCAGTGAACTGCGGGGATTCCTCGTGCCGGCCGGCTGTCTCGATGGCCGCTCATGCGGCCATCGCCGTGGGCTGGTCGGTAGTGGAGGTTTGCGCCGAGCGGCTCTGTCGCAT
>JAQTVU010000309.1 GCA_028706695.1 Mycobacterium sp. | reverse complement strand
GCGGTGACCCGTTGCGCCAGCAGCTCGGCGAGCTCGGTGGCGGTGTGCAGCCCACGATGCAGCAACGCGCGCCGGGGCCCACGCCGAGTCGTTTTCACCGCCATCGGACAGGGTCTTCCCGCACTACTACTGGCCGAAAGGTTTCTCGGGGACGGGTCCTCGGGGGTTTTCGGTGGACGCGGGAGCAGCCGGGGTGGTTCCCGGAGCCGCGGGTGTGCCGCCCGCCGGCAGCGCTTTTCCGCGCATCGACGCGCGGATCTGCTCAAGGCGGTTGTGGCCGGCCATCTGCACGCCGGCCTGCTCGACCTCGAGCATGCGGCCTTGCACGGAACCCCGCGCGAGTTCGGCGGCGCCCAGTGCATTGGCATACCGGCGTTCGATCTTGTCGCGGACCTCCTCGAGGCTGGGCACGTTGCCCGGGGCGGCGATCTCGCTGATGGATCGCAGCGAAGCGCTGACTTGTTCCTGCATCTTGGCCTGCTCGAGCTGGCTGAGCAGCTTGGTGCGCTCGGCGATCTTCTGCTCCAGCACCATCGCGTTCTGTTCGACGGCCTTTTTGGCTTGGGCGGCGGCGGACAGCGCCTGGTCGTGCAAGCTCTTGAGGTCCTCGACGCTTTGCTCGGCGGTCACCAGCCGGGCCGCGAAAGCCTCGGCGGCGTTGTTGTACTCGGCGGCCTTGGCGGCGTCGCCGGCGGCGGTGGCCTGGTCGGCCAGCGTCACAGCCTGGCGCACGTCGACCTGAAGCTTTTCGACGTCCGCGAGCTGCCGGTTGAGCCGCATCTCAAGCTGCCGCTGGTTGCCGATCACCTGCGCCGCCTGCTGGGTCAGCGCCTGGTGGGTGCGTTGCGCCTCCTCGATGGCCTGCTGGATCTGCACTTTGGGATCGGCGTGCTCGTCGATTTTCGCGTTGAACAGCGCCATCAGGTACTTCCACGCTTTAACGAACGGATTGGCCATCGGTCAGCTTCACCTTCTTGTGGGACGGGCGGGCTGTCGGAGACGGGCTGGGCGCCCTACCCTGTCGCTCAATTTAACGGGTCGGTGACGATCGCCCCACCCCGACGCGGGATCGGGTCGCCGACGCTTCGCGGCGTCAGGCGACCGCGAGTGAGGCCACCGGCGGAATGACGACCTTGGTGGTGGCGTCGATGCGGCTTCCGTTGGGAGCGCTGTGAGCCGCGCGTTCCTCGCTGGCCATCCGCTCGCCGGCGCCGGTGAGGACGGCCGACAGCGGAACGTCCAGGGCGTCGCAGATCGCGTTCAGCAGCTCGCTGGACGGCTCTTTGCGGCCGCGCTCCACCTCGGACAGGTATCCAAGGCTCACGCGGGCGGAATCGGACACCTCGCGCAGCGTCCGGCCCTGTGTCGTGCGGGCCTGGCGAAGCACGTCGCCGATGACCTCGCGCACCAATGGCGGCATCTGCTCTCCTTCGAACGGTCGGGCCTGCCGCACGTGGTCGACTCGTGGTCGGCAGGCGCTCACTACGTTGAACGACTCCGGCGGTGGTGTTGGTTCCCGTCGCCGGGACCGCTTCAGGGCGGTGCCTGACGGATTTCACGGACGGTCGACACCACGTACTCGATGCCCGTGACCACCGTCAGCACGATCGCCGCGGCCATCACCACCGCGGCGCTCACCCGCAACGGCCCGGAGACCGGCAGCACGAACAGCCCGATGGCGACCGCCTGGACGGCGGTCTTGAGTTTGCCGCCCCTGCTGGCGGGAATGACCCCGCGGCGAATCACGGCCAGCCGCAGCAGCGTCACCCCGAGCTCGCGGGTCATGATCACCACCGTGACCCACCACGGCAGGTCACCGAGCATGGACAGCGCGATCAGCGCGGCACCGATCAGCGTCTTGTCGGCGATCGGGTCGACGAACGCGCCGAATTCGGTGGCCATGCCGTAGTTGCGCGCCAGCAGGCCGTCGAACCGGTCGGTGATGCAGGCGACCGCGAAGATCCCAAAGGCCACCATCCGGGCGACGGTCTCGTGGCCGTCACCGACGAACAGGGCGAGCAGGAAAACGGGAACCAGCACCAACCGCAGACCGGTCAGCACATTAGCCAGGTTGCCGATACGGGCGCGGCCGACCAACGGACTGGTTTGAGGCTGCCCCGACACGGCAACAGAATAGCGGTTGACCAGCAGGTGCGCCCCTAATGTCGATACTGTTACCGTGACCGAAAGCTCGAGCGACTGCCGACCGGTGGTCCGGCGCGCCCGCACATCCGACGTCCCCGCGATCAAACGGCTCGTCGACACCTACGCGGGAAAGATTTTGCTGGAAAAGAATCTGGTGACTCTCTACGAGAGCATCCAGGAGTTCTGGGTGGCCGAGGTCCAGGGCCAGGTGGTCGGGTGCGGGGCGTTGCACGTGATGTGGTCCGACCTGGGCGAGATCCGCACCGTCGCGGTCGATCCGGCGATGACCGGGCGCGGTGTCGGGCACGCCATCGCCGACCGGCTTCTCGAAGTTGCCCGTGAGCTGGAGCTGGAACGGCTGTTCGTGCTCACCTTCGAAACCGAGTTCTTCGCCAAACACGGGTTCACCGAGATCGAGGGCACGCCCGTCACGGCCGAGGTGTTCGAGGAGATGTGCCGCTCCTATGACATCGGTGTCGCCGAGTTTCTGGATCTGAGCTACGTCAAGCCCAACATCCTGGGCAATTCCCGGATGTTGCTGGTGCTCTAGCTAAGCTACGCGGCGGGATCACCGCCGTGGGCGTCGCTGCCGCCGCGGATCAAGGCCAGCGTTGCGGCCAGCTCGTCCGGCCTGACCAGCACCTCGCGCGCCTTGGATCCTTCCGACGGCCCGACGATGCCGCGCGTTTCCATCAAGTCCATCAAGCGGCCGGCCTTGGCGAAGCCGACCCGCAGTTTGCGCTGCAGCATCGAGGTGGAGCCGAACTGACTGGAGACCACCAGCTCGACGGCCTGCAGGAACACGTCCATGTCGTCGCCGATGTCGGGGTCGACGTCGGTGCGGTCGCCGGTGGTCTTGGCGGTCGTCACGCCCTCGGTGTATTCGGGTTCGGCCTGGTCCTTGCAGGCGGCGACGACGGCCTGGATCTCCTCGTCGGTGATGAAGGCCCCCTGCAATCGGATCGGTTTGCCGGCCCCCATCGGGAGGAACAGACCATCGCCCATCCCGATCAGCTTTTCCGCGCCGGCCTGGTCCAGGATGACCCGGCTGTCGGTGAGCGACGACGTGGCGAACGCCAGCCGGGACGGCACGTTGGTCTTGATCAGCCCGGTGACGACGTCGACGGACGGGCGCTGGGTGGCCAGAACCAGATGGATGCCGGCCGCCCGTGCCTTCTGGGTGATCCGCACGATGGCGTCCTCGACGTCGCGCGGCGCGGTCATCATCAGGTCCGCCAGCTCGTCGACGATCGCGACGACGTACGGGTAGGGCCGGTAGACCCGCTGGCTGCCCAACGGCGCCGCGATCGCACCGGATCGCACCTTGTCGTTGAAGTCGTCGATGTGGCGCACCCGGGAGGCCTGCATGTCCTGGTAGCGCTGCTCCATCTCCTCGACCAGCCACGCCAGCGCGGCCGCCGCCTTCTTCGGCTGGGTGATGATCGGGGTGATCAGGTGCGGAATGCCTTCGTAGGGCGTCAGTTCCACCATCTTGGGATCGATCAGGATCATCCTGACCTCTTCGGGGGTGGCCCGGGTCAGCAGCGACACCAGCATGGAGTTGACGAAGCTGGACTTGCCGGATCCGGTGGAGCCGGCGACCAGCAGGTGCGGCATCTTGGCGACGTTTGCCGATATGAAGTCACCTTCGATGTCCTTGCCCAGCCCGATCACCAGCGGGTGGTGGTCGCGGCGGGTCGACGGCGCGGTCAGCACGTCGGCCAGCCGCACCATCTCCCGGTCGGTGTTGGGCACCTCGATGCCCACGGCGGACTTGCCCGGGATCGGGGCGAGCATGCGGACGCTCTCGGTGGCCACCGCGTAGGCGATGTTCTTCTGCAGCGCGGTGATCTTCTCCACCTTGACGCCGGGGCCCAGCTCCACCTCGTAGCGGGTGACGGTCGGCCCGCGGGTGCAGCCGGTGACGGCGGCGTCGACCTTGAACTGGGTGAGCACCTCGCCGATGGCGTTGGCCATGTGGGTGTTGGCGGCGCTGCGCTTCTTGGGCGGGTCCCCGGCCACCAGTAGGTTCAGCGACGGCAGCGTGTAGGGACCCTCGACGACCCGGTCCAGCTCCAGGGTGTCGTGTTTGTCAGCGCTCTCCGCCGAGCGGCCGCGGCGGCCGCGGCCCGCCGGTTCCGGAACGGTCGGCAGGTCGTCGGGCGGTGCCTCGTCGGCACCCGCCGAGGGCCACACTTGCGGCTCGTTGCCGGGGTCGGACCCGGCGTCGTCGTAGTAGTCGGAAAGGTGTTCGCTGGCAACCAGGTCGGCCTCGTC
>JAQTVU010000308.1 GCA_028706695.1 Mycobacterium sp. | reverse complement strand
CGGGAACACCGTGGCCGACGGCAGCAGCACACCGGCGAGCGCCTGCACGCCCTGGGTCACCAGGCCCAGCACGTGCTCGGGGCTGAACGCGACCGCCGCCGACACGGCAAGGAGCAACGCGTAACCGCCGTAGAACAGCGGCGCCTCACTGAGCTTCCAGTGCAGCGAGTGCCGCTGGCCCATTGCATCACCGACGGCATAGGCGGTGGCCAATCCGATCGCGTTCGCCCCGATCAGCGAGGCGTCCAGCAGGATGATCGCGAACAGCGTGCCCACGGTGTGGCCGAGATGCTTACCCAGCTCCGAGGCGACCGCTCCCGCGTCGGTGAAGTCGCCGCCGTCGCCGGTGCCGGCCAGGCCGAACGCCGTCACGGCCATCAACGCCGTCGCCCCGGCCATGACCACCGCGATCCCGATGACCAGATCGGCTCGCGCGTACGGGATCCAGCGTGCGGTGATCCGCTTGTCCACCACGTTGGACTGCTGGAAGAACAGCTGCCACGGCGCCACGGTGGTTCCCACGATCGCGATGATCAACAGCAGGACGGTGGAATTGAGCCCGCCCGTGAGCTGGGGCACCACCCCGCCGACCGTTCCCCTCAGGGTGGGGTGCGCCAGCAGCACCAGCGGAATGATCAGCACGTTCGCCGCGATCAGCAGGAACATCAGACCTTCCCAGCGGCGAAACGATCCCCCGGCCACCACGGCAAACAACAGCACGGCGGCGGCCGGGACCGCAACGGCCTTGGGGCAGCCCAAAAACCCGAGTGCCAATGATACGCCGATGAATTCGGTGACGATCGTCAAGGCATTGAGGATCAGCAGATCGCCGACGCTGAACGCACCCCAGAACTTGCCGAAGCGCTCGAAGATCAACCGGGCGTGCCCCACCCGGGTCACCGCGCCCAGCCGCAGCACCATCTCCTGGTTCACGTACAGCACCGGGATCAGCAGCAGCAGCGTCCACAACAGGTTCATGCCGTAGTTCTGCCCGGCCTGTGCGTAGGTCGCCACGCCGCCGGCGTCGTTGTCGCCGACCATCACGATCAGGCCGGGACCGGTGATGACCATCAGCGTCCGCAGCCGCCGCCAGCGGCCGCCGGCGGCGCCCGTGCCATCGTGCCGGATCCGGCCGAAGGCGCCGACGATGTCGCCGCCATGGGCGGAATCGAGCACGGCTTGCCGCGCCGGCCCGGCCGTCGCCGTCACGACGGGTGGGCCGGGCAGGGCGCCGTGCTGTTGGGTGGGAATTGAAGTCATCGGGTTCTCGCTCTCTGCTGGGCCGGTTCGAGCAGGTCGGACACCGGCCAATTCCGAAAAGTGCGGCTGCCGGGGCGGCTCAGGCGCGATCGCTGAACGGGCACCCGGCGGCGGGCCCCGCGTCCGCGCCCGCCGCCGGATACGGCACGGTGGAAACGGTCATCAGTGGTTGCCGACACTGCCCGACGACCGTCCACGCGGTGCGGCGGTCAACACGGCGATCGGCATCCGCGACACATACAGGTCAACCCGCTCCTGCGGATTCGGGATGCGCCGTACACACAATCTGCTCGCCTGCGGCCGACCCGCCCGCAGCATCGACCATCCGCGCAGCCGTGTGACACCGCTAAACCGGTGTGCAGCAACGAAAGTCATGATCTCTCCCCGTGGTCGAGGTTCGATCGGCCCGCGACATCGACAGCTTCGTGGCCTCTTCTGGAGACGTGCGGCCGCCCGGCGCGCCGGATCAGACGCGCGGAACCGAGGGACTCCCGGGAAGTTCAGTCAGCGAAAGCAGTTGCCGGAGCCGGATCGGAACAAGATGGGTTTCGGATAGGGACTGTCACCTGGACTCATCTCGCCCTCACCTCCTCACGGCCGGGACACACGCGGGTGTCGTCACATGCACCGAACACGGGAGAGGCGCGGATGACGGCGCCGAACCGCCGTCGGCACCCCTCTCGTCGGAGCTTCGGCACTGCACGCCGTATCCGGGACCGGCCCGGAAGCCACTTGGGCTCAACCCTTAGTCCGGGAAGAGCTGTCCTGACCCGGGGCGTCTCTCGACGTTCGGGGTCAGTGGCCTGTATCCGTGCAGACGCCTCACCTACCGAGGTGCTTGCGCTGTCTATGCTCGCACCGGGACCCGGCGCGCGTCAAACGGTATTCGCGGGGCTTTCACACATCCCCGCCGGGGTCGCCTCCGCGCCGCAGGAGGTAGCGGATCGCGGCCGTGCTCGACCGGACGTATGCCGAATCTGAAAAGCAGATGCCTCTGTTGCGCGCCAGACGGGATGGTGTCGCCCGGCCGACGACCACCCGGGAACGCCCGCGGTGACGGGCGGATTGCTATGTCCCCCGGTGACTTCCGAGGCCGGCTGGGTAGCTACCGCAGTGATTCCTCGAGCCACGGTGTCAACCATTTCACGCCCTCCGGGGTGAGGTGCACGCCGTCGCTGCGTATCTTGATGCCGTCGACCTTGGCGGCGTAAACGCCGTCGGGACAGAGCTTTTTGTTGAGATCCAGGATCTGGACGTTCGGGTGTCGGCTAACGGTCGTGCGCAGCATGGTGTTCCACTGGTTGACCCGGTCCGGCTGGTCTTCGGGGTACAGCCGCCCGTCCGGCTTCTCGCCACCGCGGCTGTAGGGCACGGTGGCGACGACCACGCGAGATCCGTTGGAGCCCAGGATGTTCAGTGCCCGCTGCAATTCGGCGTTGAGGTACGCGTCGAACGTCGGGTCGCCGATGTGGGTCCACTGTCCTTCGTTGACCCGGTCCACCGTCTCCCAGCGGCCGATGATCAGCAGCGCGACGTCGGGCTGGTCCTGGCCGACTTGGGTCGACCACCTGATCGGCCAGCCGTCACATTCGGATCGCTGCTCGAGGGTCTGGCCGATATACCGGTACGGTGTGCCGCGCACCAGGCTGCAGCCGATGACGGTGTGATCGATGAACGCGAATCCCGGTGTGGGCGGCAGGTAGTGCATCCACGTCCAGCCGATCGAATCGCCGAACACCGAAACGGTGATGGGCCGGTTGGGGTCTCGCGGGCCGACCGGCCTTGCCACGGCCGGCGGCGACGGTGACACCGCGGCCACCGCCGACACGCCCGGCGGCGCGCCGGCTTCAGGGGAAGCGGGCCCGGTGCCCACCGGGACCACCAGCAGTGTGACCGCGGCGGCGCTGGCCACGGTGGCCGCCGCCAGCGGCAGCAACGGCACCCGCGTCGGGCGCCAGCGTCGGATGGGTTGTTCGATCAGCCACCACGATGCGCCCGCCGCCGCGATCGTGGCCCCGCACCGGGCGGCGAACAGCGGCAGACCGGTCCATCCGGTGCGTTCACCGTTGAGCGTCAGGAAGATCGGCCAGTGCCACAGGTAGACGCCGTAGGAGATGGTGCCCAGCCACACCAGCGGGCGAAACGACAGAATGCGCGCGATCGCGCCGCGTTGCTCCAGTGCGACCGGGGCGATGACGAGGACGGCCGACACCGCGACACCGAGCAGCAGACCGCGCCGGAACTCACCGGCGGCGCCGGTGGCGAAGTGGGTCGCCGCCGTGATGCCCCCCACGCCGAGCAGCGGCAGGAAGCGGGCGACCCGGCGGCCCCAGCGGGACCGGATCACGCACCAGCCGCGGTTCAGCGACGGCCAGTCGCGAACCAGCAGAGCCGCTGCCGCGGCGCCGATCAACAGCGCCTGGGCGCGGGTATCGGTGCCGAAATAGATCCGGTCGCGGGTGCCGGCGGAGGCGAGGACGACGGCCACCGCGGCCGAGGCCAGCGCCCCCGAGGCGGCGAGCAGGAACGCCACCAGTCTCACCCCGCCCACGGTCGCGGCGGTCGAGCGGCGGCGCGCCCGCGCGGCCAGCACCAGCGTCACCACGATGAGCAGCAGCGGCCAGACGAAGTAGTACTGCTCCTCCACCCCGAGCGACCAGGTGTGTTGCAGCGGCGAGGGGGGCGCACCCTGGGTGAAGTAGTCGGTCTTCTGCGCGACGAACCGCCAGTTCGCCATCCACAGGAAGGCGGCGATCGCGTCGCTGCGCAAACCGGTGAGCGACTGGTAAGGAAGGAGTTCACGGGCCGCGGCCACGGTGAGCACCATCAAGACCAGGGCCGGCAGCAGCCGTCGGGCGCGCCGAATCCAAAAGCCGGTGAGGTCGATGCGGCCGGTACGGCCCAGCTCGTCGAGCAGCAGCGAGGTGATCAGGAACCCGCTCAGCACGAAAAAGACGTCCACGCCGACGAACCCGCCGCTCACGCCCGGGATGCCGCCGTGGCCCACGAGCACCAGGGCAACCGCTACGGATCGGAGCCCGTCGAGGGCCGGTATCCCGCCGGGCCGCTCGGGCCGGTCCCAGATCGCCAGTCGCCCGACCCGGCGCACCGGGGCGACCCACCGACGCCGCCCGGCCGGACGAGCCGGCGTTGGATAGATCCGACCCGACTCAGTTCTCGCTGT
>JAQTVU010000307.1 GCA_028706695.1 Mycobacterium sp. | reverse complement strand
CGGCTCTTACGTGCCCATTGTCAATGGCCAGTGGGGGCACCCGAGCCAACCGCCGGTGCAGGTTCCCGACAACCCGTCCGCCCGGGCGAACGGGCTGATGGAGGTGCTGACCCCGCAATTCGACGGCAAGACCATCGACCTGTGCAACCAGGGCGACCCGATCTGTTCGAATGGCGACCAGTGGAACGCGCACCTGGGCTACGTGCCCGGGATGACCAATCGGGCCGCGAATTTCGTTGCGGGAAAGGTTTAACCCGACGTTCCGGCAGGTTGGATCGTGCTTCGGCGGTTGTGCTCCGGCTTAACGGGTGCGGACGGCCCGGGTGGTCAGCTTCCGCGCGGCCAGTTGGTCGTCGGGAGGGTAGTCGACGCCGACGAGCGTCAGCCCATGCGCCGGTGCTGCCGCGACGTCGCTGGACCGGCTTGCGGCGGCCAGCAATTCGCGGCACCACGAGAGCGGGCGGCGGTGCTCGCCGACGGCCAGCAGCGCCCCGACCAGCGACCGGACCATCGACCAGCAGAACGCGTCGGCGGTGACGTGCGCGGTGATCAGATCACCCTCGCTGGTCCAGTCCAGCCGCTGCAGGTCGCGGATCGTGGTGGCGCCTTGCCGCTGACGACAGAATGCCGCGAAGTCGTGTAGTCCCAACAGCTCTCGTGCCGCGTTGTTCATCGCATCCATGTCCAGCGAACGGGGCCAGGCGGTGACATAGCCCGCCAGCTGCGGCTGCGTGCCGTACGGCGCCGTCGAGAGCCGGTAGGAGTAATGCCGCCGCAGTGCCGAGAATCTGGCGTCGAAACCTGCGGGGGCGCGGGCGATTTCGAGTACCCGGACATCGGCGGGCAGGAACCGGCCCAGGCGGCGCAGCAATGGCAGAAACTCGGGCTGGCCGGCCCGCGGTGCGCGAGCAGCGACATTGGTCAGCGCGGCCACGGGCAGGTCGGCGTGAGCCACCTGGCCGGTGGCGTGAACCCCGGCGTCGGTGCGGCCGGCGGCGCGCAACCGTACCGGGGTGCGGAAGACGGTGGTCAGCGACTCTTCGAGAACGCCCGCGACGGTTCGCTGCCCGACCTGAGCTGCCCAGCCCGCGAATTCGGTTCCGTCGTAGGCGACGTCGAGTCGCAGGCGGGCCGTAAGGTCAACCGCGTCATTAACTTTCGGCGGCCTCATCGGACTCGTCGGCGCCAGTCTGCCCGGCTTCCGGGGCCTCGGCTTCCGGGGTCTCGGCGTCCGGGGCCTCGGCTGCGGGTCCGGCAGCCGAAGCCTCTTGCGCCTGCGGGCCCACCGCCGGCTGCGGCGCCGTCGCCATGGGCGCGGCCTGCATCTTCGAGGCCTTGACCCGGCGGGCCCGATCGGCCTCCGCGGTCACTGTCTTCTCCCGCACCAGCTCGATCACGGCCATCGGCGCGTTGTCGCCCCTGCGCGCCTCGACCTTGATGATGCGGGTGTAGCCGCCGTTGCGGTCGGCGAAGAACGGGCCGATCTCCTCGAACAGGGCATGCACCACGTCCTTGTCGCGGATCTTCTTCAGAACCTCCCGACGGTTGTGCAGCGTGCCCTTTTTCGCGTGTGTGATCAGCTTCTCCGCGTAGGGCCGCAGCGCACGGGCCTTCGGCTCGGTCGTCTTGATGCTGCCGTGCTCGAACAGCGACGTGGCCAGGTTGGCCAAGAGGGCCTTCTGGTGCGACGACGACCCGCCGAGACGAGGACCCTTGGTGGGCTTGGGCATTGCTGACGCTCCTGTCTAGATGAGGCTGAAGGCCTTACAGCTGTTCGGTTTCGGCGTAGTCCTGGTCGTCGTAGGCGTTCTCGTTGGACCAGGTGCCCGTGGCGACGTCGTAGCCGGCCACCTCCGACGGGTCGAAGGTCGCCGGACTGTCCTTGAGCGACAGGCCCAGCTGGTGCAACTTGACCTTCACCTCGTCGATGGACTTCTGGCCGAAGTTGCGGATGTCGAGCAGGTCGGACTCGGTGCGCGAGACCAGCTCGCCGACGGTGTGCACGCCCTCGCGCTTGAGGCAGTTATAGGACCGCACGGTCAGATCCAGGTCGTCGATCGGTAACGCGAACGACGCGATGTGGTCGGCCTCGGCCGGCGACGGGCCGATCTCGATGCCCTCGGCCTCGACGTTGAGTTCGCGCGCCAGACCGAACAATTCGACCAGGGTCTTACCCGCCGACGCCAGCGCGTCGCGGGGGGTGATCGAGCTCTTGGTCTCCACGTCCAGGACCAGCTTGTCGAAGTCGGTACGCTGCTCGACGCGGGTGGCATCCACCTTGTAGGTGACCTTGAGCACCGGCGAGTAGATGGAATCGACCGGGATGCGCCCGATTTCGGCACCGGAGGCCCGGTTCTGCACCGCCGGCACGTAGCCACGGCCACGCTCGACGACGAGCTCGACCTCGAGTTTGCCCTTGTCGTTGAGCGTCGCGATGTGCATGTCGGGGTTGTGCACGGTGACCCCGGCGGGCGGCACGATGTCACCCGCGGTCACCTCACCGGGGCCCTGCTTGCGCAGGTACATGGTGACCGGCTCGTCCTCCTCGGAGGACACGACCAGGCTCTTGAGGTTCAGGATGATCTCGGTGACATCCTCCTTGACCCCGGGCACGGTGGTGAACTCGTGCAGGACGCCATCGATGCGGATGCTGGTGACGGCCGCGCCGGGAATCGACGACAGCAGCGTGCGCCGCAGCGAATTACCCAGCGTGTAACCGAATCCAGGCTCCAGCGGTTCGATGACGAACTGGGACCGGTTGTCGGTGAGGGTCTCCTCGGACAGGGTGGGGCGCTGTGAGATCAGCATGGTGTTTCTTCTTTCTCCTTCTCGGCAACCGCTATTTGATGCCGCTCAGGTGATTCCGCTCCGCTGATGCCGGAGCGGACATCTCCACCTTACTTCGAGTAATACTCGACGATCAGCTGCTCGGTCAGCGGCACGTCGATCTGCGACCGCTGCGGCAACTGGTGGATCAGGATCCGCTGGCGTTCCCCCACGACCTGCAGCCAGCTGGGAATCGGGCGGTCACCCGACGTCTCGCGCGCAATCTGGAACGGCACCGTGTTCAGCGACGTGTGCCGAACGTCGATGATGTCGTACTGCGACACCCGGTAGCTGGGAACGTCGACCTTCACGCCGTTGACCGTGAAATGACCGTGGCTGACCAGTTGGCGAGCCATCCGCCGCGTGCGCGCCAGCCCGGCGCGGTAGACGACGTTGTCCAGCCGGCTTTCCAGGATCCGCAGCAGCTCCTCGCCCGTCTTGCCGGGCTGCCGCACGGCCTCCTCGTAGTAGCGGCGGAACTGCTTTTCCATCACGCCGTAGGTAAACCGTGCCTTCTGCTTCTCCTGCATCTGCAGCAGGTATTCGCTCTCCTTGATCCGCGCACGGCCGTGCTGGCCGGGTGGGTAGGGGCGCTTTTCGAACGCTTGGTCGCCACCGACGAGGTCGGTGCGCAACCGGCGGGACTTGCGGGTGATGGGTCCGGTGTAACGAGCCATGAACTGTTCTCTCTCCTAAACCCGACTAAACTCTTCTGCGCTTCGGCGGACGGCAGCCGTTGTGTGGCTGGGGGGTGACGTCGGAGATCGCGCCCACCTCCAGGCCGGCGGCCTGCAGCGACCGGATCGCGGTCTCCCGGCCCGAACCGGGTCCCTTCACGAACACGTCGACCTTGCGTACGCCGTGCTCCTGGGCCTTGCGCGCCGCGTTCTCGGCGGCCAGCTGGGCGGCGAACGGGGTGGATTTCCGCGATCCCTTGAAGCCGACGTGACCCGAAGACGCCCACGCGATCACGTTCCCCTGCGGGTCGGTGATGGTCACGATCGTGTTGTTGAACGTGCTCTTGATGTGGGCGGCACCATGCGGGATGTTCTTCTTCTCCCGCCGACGGGTCTTCTGCCCCTTCTTAGCGGAGCTTGCCTGCGCTTTTTTTGCTGGTGGCATCGGTTACCTGGCCTTCTTCTTGCCCGCGATGGTGCGCTTGGGGCCCTTCCGGGTCCGCGCGTTGGTCTTGGTCCGCTGGCCGCGCACCGGTAGGCCGCGGCGGTGCCGCAGCCCCTGGTAGCAGCCGATCTCGATCTTGCGGCGAATGTCGGCCTGGACCTCGCGGCGCAGGTCACCCTCCACCTTTAGGTTGGCCTCGATGTAGTCCCGCAGGTGGGTCAGCTGGTCGTCGGTGAGGTCTTTGGTGCGCATGTCGCGGTCGATGCCCGTGGCGGCCAGGATTTCATTGGAACGGGTACGGCCGATGCCGAAGATGTAGGTCAGGGCGATCTCCATCCGCTTATCGCGCGGCAGATCGACGCCGACTAGTCGAGCCATGGGTGGCGTTTCCTCTTTTTCTAGGCGGAGGTCTGATCCCAGCCCGTTCCCGCCTGCTGGCGGGGCCCGGCCTCCGTCCGGGCGTGGATGAGCCAGCCCATCTCAATCGATGGCTACCGCTCACTGGTGCTGGGAT
>JAQTVU010000306.1 GCA_028706695.1 Mycobacterium sp. | reverse complement strand
GCGTCGGTAAACCCGCGGCCGAGGAGGGCAGCGAGCCGTGGGTGCAGACACCGGAGGTGATCGAGAAGATGCGCGTCGCCGGGCGGATCGCCGCCGGCGCGCTGGCCGCGGCCGGCACAGCCGTCGCCCCCGGGGTGACGACCGACGAACTGGACCGCATCGCCCACGAGTACATGGTCGACCACGGCGCCTACCCGTCAACACTGGGCTATAAGGGGTTCCCCAAGTCATGCTGCACCTCGCTCAACGAGGTCATCTGCCACGGCATCCCGGACTCGACGGTGATCGCCGACGGCGACATCGTCAACATCGACGTCACCGCCTACATCGACGGGGTGCACGGCGACACCAACGCCACCTTCCTGGCCGGCGACGTCTCGGAGGAACACCGCCTGCTCGTGGAACGCACCCGCGAGGCGACGATGCGGGCAATCAACGCCGTCAAACCCGGCCGCGCGCTGTCGGTCGTCGGGCGGGTCATCGAATCCTATGCAAACCGGTTCGGGTACAACGTGGTTCGTGACTTCACCGGACACGGCATCGGCACCACGTTTCACAATGGCCTGGTGGTGCTGCACTACGACCAACCGTCGGTCACCGCGGTCATGCAGCCGGGCATGACGTTCACCATCGAACCGATGATCAATCTCGGCTCCCTGGCCTACGAGATCTGGGCGGACGGCTGGACGGTGGTCACCAAGGACCGCCAGTGGACCGCGCAGTTCGAGCACACCGTGCTGGTCACCGACACCGGCGTCGAAATCCTCACGCTGCCATGACCTTTCCGTCGCCCACCGGAGCGGGGTGAGCGGGGCGCTGCTGGTTGCCGGCACCAGCTCCGACGCGGGCAAGTCGGTGGTCGTGGCCGGCCTGTGCCGGTTGCTGGCCCGCAGGGGAGCGCGGGTGGCGCCGTTCAAGGCGCAGAACATGTCCAACAACTCCGTGGTCACCGTCGAAGGCGGCGAGATCGGCCGGGCCCAGGCGATTCAGGCCCACGCGGCCGGGCTGGAACCCAGCGTGCGGTTCAACCCCATCCTGCTCAAACCGGGCGGTGACCGAACCTCCCAACTGGTGATCCGGGGCCGGGCGGCCGGCTCGGTCGGTGCGCGCGGCTACCTGCAGCACCGCGACCGGCTCGCCGACATCGTGCACACCGAATTATCCGGTTTGCGGAGGGAATTCGACGCAGTGATCTGTGAGGGCGCCGGTTCACCCGCCGAGTTCAACTTGCGTTCCACCGATTTGGCCAATATGGGGCTGGCGCGGGCCGCGAACCTGCCGGTGATCCTGGTGGGCGACATCGACCGCGGCGGCCTGCTCGCCCACCTGTTCGGCACCGTCGCGGTGCTCGATCCCGACGATCAGGCCCTGGTCTGCGGGTTCGTCGTCAACAAATTCCGGGGCGATCCGGCGTTGCTGGAGCCCGGGCTGCGGCAGCTGCAGGCGATGACCGGGCGCCCGACCTACGGGGTGCTGCCCCACACCGAGGACCTCTGGCTGGACGCCGAGGATTCCCTGTCGGTGCTCGCCCACCGCACGGTGGGCACGCCCGCACCCCCGCGCGGGACCGAGTGGCTGCGGGTGGCCGCGGTGCGGCTGCCCCGGATCTCCAACTCCACCGACGTTGAGGCGCTGGCCTGCGAGCCGGGCGTGCTGGTGCGCTGGGTCACCGAACCGGCCGGCCTGGCCGACGCCGACCTCGTTGTCCTTTCCGGCAGCAAAGCCACCGTCGCGGACCTGTCCTGGCTGCGCGACCGCGGCCTGGCCGACGCCATCATCGATCACGCCGGCATCGGCAATCCCGTGCTGGGCATCTGCGGGGGCTTTCAGATGCTGTGCCGGCGCATCGTGGACCCGGTGGAGTCGGGGGCCGGCGAGGTCGCCGGCCTGGGGCTGCTCGACGCCGACATCGCTTTCGCCCGCACCAAGGTCCTGCGCCGCTGGCGGGGGCCGCTCACCGGATACGAGATCCAC
Organism: Mycobacterium sp.; assembly: GCA_028706695.1. Classification (GTDB taxonomy): domain Bacteria; phylum Actinomycetota; class Actinomycetes; order Mycobacteriales; family Mycobacteriaceae; genus Mycobacterium. Next base: position 2,489 of record JAQTVU010000306.1, on the reverse strand, counting down.
CACGGGCGGCTGTCACGGTGCGCCGAAGCGGTCTGGTTCGAGGTCGGCGCGGAACCACAGGGCATCGCGCGCGGCGCGGTGTTCGGTACGCATTGGCACGGACTGCTCGACAACGACGACTTCCGGCGCGCGTGGCTCACCCGGGTCGCCGAGGCGGCCGGCCGGAGCGGATTCGCCGTCGCCGACACCGATGTCGGGGCGCGGCGTGACGCCCAACTGGACCTGATCGCCGATCTGCTGGCGTCCCATCTCGACGTCGACGCCGTGCTAGCCCTCCTCGACGGTCCGCCGCCCCAACGACCGCAGCTGTTGAGCGAGCTGCGACCGTCGTGATGACGGCGCGACAGTCGCGTGCGCAATCGGGCCGCGCTCCAGGTCAGCAGACCAGCAGACCAGCAGAAAACTCTCGCGCGCCCGTGCCGATTGGCTGTAGCGTGCGTGAGTGCCTTCCATGATAACCACACTTGACGGGTTTCCCGTCCCGGTGGGCGTTGCCGGTCCGGAGAAGGGCATCGTCGTCGTCATACTCGGCGACGAGCAGCGGGTGCCCGCCGTTTACAACAAGGTGTGCGAGCGCCTGCATGTCGCGGCGCTCCGAACCGTCGTCATCGGATTCGATCCGCGGCTGACGCCGAAGTCGGTGGTGGGCATCCTCGATGCGGTGGGGATCGGCTGGGCGGTGGTGGTCGGTGACCGCGCCGGCGGCCAGCTCGCCTGGGAGCTGGCGGCGACCAGGCTGGGCCGGTTCGTCGGGCTGGTGGCGATCGACCGCGGGCACCCGCGGGTGGCCGACGCCGACGGCGTGGTCCGCGACGAACATTGCCCCCCGGTGGAGATCGGCACCACCGTCCTGGTCAGTTCCGCGGCGGCTCGTGCGGCGGCCAACCGCAGCCAGCGTTTCGTTTACTCCGACTACCGCGTGGCGGACCTCGGGCGCTGCACGACGCAGGAGTCGACCGCGCAGCTGGCCGCCGAGATCGTGTTGCGCACCAGCACCTGGTAGCGCCAGGCCGACCGCCGGAGATCAACTCTCACAAGTCTTTCGATCGATCATGAGCCGCGAGTCTGTACGGTGCCGGAAAAGGGGCGGCCGGCCCGCGCGCCGTTCGGTGACGACGTCGTCGTGCACCGCGTTCACCACGCCCCGCAGGGACCCGAGGGAGGCTGCGTGGTGGTGAACGGCTCCGGATCGGCACCGATCGTGGGCATGACCACCTACCTGGATCAGGCCCAGACCGGTGTCTGGGACGTCCCGGCCGGTTTCCTGCCCGCCAACTACTTTCGGGGCATCACCCTGGCGGGCGGCGTCGCGGTGCTGCTGCCGCCGCAGCCGGTGGACCCCGGCTCCGCCGACCGGGTGCTCGACAGGCTGGACGGGTTGGTGCTCACCGGCGGCCGGGACATCGATCCGGCGGCCTACGGCGAACGGGCCCATCCGCAGACCGACCAACCGGTACCGGTGCGTGACGCGTGGGAGTTCGCCCTGCTGCGCGGTGCCCTGCGGCGCGGGCTACCCGTGTTGGGCATCTGCCGCGGCGCCCAGGTGCTCAATGTGATGTTCGGTGGGACGCTGCATCAGCATCTGCCCGACGTCGTCGGGCACCACGGGCATCGGGCCGGCAACGCGGTGTTCACCTCGGTGCCGGTGCGCACGGTGCCCGGCACGCGACTGGCCGGGCTGCTCGGGGAATCGGTCCAGGCGCGTTGCTATCACCATCAGGCGGTCGCGAAAGTCGGTGCGGGCCTGGTGGTCAGCGCCTGGGATTCCGACGGGGTGGTCGAGGCGCTGGAGGTACCGGGAGACGGGTTCGCGCTTGCGGTGCAGTGGCATCCGGAGGAATCCCTGGACGATCTGCGGCTGTTCTCGGCGATCGTCGGGGCCGCGCGCTCGTATGTCGGCACCGGCGGTGCGCGCCGGGGGCCGGGGTGATTGTTCCGCGGTGCGCTCGTCACCGGCAGGACGGCCACTGGGGCGGGGCGGTCGTTCCCACCAGCCGAATCGGCTCGCTGACCCAGCCGGCGGGCAGCGATTCCGTGGCGACGGGGGCCGGCGTCGCGGACTTCGTCCAGGCCCGCGGTACCGACAGCATTCCGATCGACGTCCCGCGACCGACCGCGACGGCGATGGTCGCGCCCCCGCCGACAGCCTGATTGGGTGCCAGGCACCGTAACGCCGCCGCCTTGTTCATCGCATTCACGTTTCTGATGGCGAAGTCCAACGGGGCCGACAAGGAACTCTGTTTGGACAGCGGCACGGCCGCGGAGAACAGGGCCTGTTCGAAGCTGTCGAGCGGCGAGGAGCAGAGCGCCCGCAGCGCTTCGGGAATCACCGACATCACCTGCGATCCGGACGAGACGACATCCGGTGCTGCCTGGATGCGCCAGGCGCCCGGCCCGCGGCGCTGGACCGCACCCTGGCCCGCCGGGCTCGCGGCGGCAGGCGGTGCGGGAAACGGCGTCAGCGCGGACACCTCCGCCGACGCGCCGGC
>JAQTVU010000010.1 GCA_028706695.1 Mycobacterium sp. | reverse complement strand
TGCAACGCGTCCAGCACCTCTCCCCCGCGGCCAACCAACTTCTTCAGGTCGTCGCTGCCGTCGATACTCACCACCGCGCGATCACCCTCGACGTCCAAGTCGATGTCGCCGTCGAAATCCAACAGGTCCAACAGCTCTTCTAGGTAATCGCCGGCGATCTCCCCTTCGGCGACCAGTCGCTCCTCCAGCTCGTCGACCGCGTCGAGCTCGTCGCCGCCGCCCTCCGCCGTCACCGCATCCTCGGCGACCTCCTCGACCGACACGTCTGTATCGAAGTCGCGCTCGGTGGTATCCGCGTCAGCCATCTGTTTCTCTCTTCCTCGCTCCCGGGTCCGTGTCGTATCCGAGGTCCGCTTGGCGGGCGGGCCCCTAAAGCAGTGGAACCCTCGTCATCGTTTACGCCTCTTCGGGCGTGCCCCAGGCCGCGGAGCGCGGTTGCCCGGGCCCTCGTCGCCGGCCGGCTTCGCCGCTTGGCCCTCCCCGATGGAATCGCTTTTCGGCGCCCCGGACTCGGCGCCCTGCTCGCCGTCGATATCCGCACCGTCATCGCCCGCCGCCGCTTTCGGGCTGCGTTTGGGTTTCGCACCCGGAGCCGGCGCGTTGGCGGACCGGCGCTGGATGGCTTCCTGCCGCTTTGCCTCTTCTTCCTTTTCGATCATCCCGAACACGTAATGCTGCTGGGCGAAGGTCCAGATGTTGTTCGAAAACCAGTACAGGATGATCGCGATCGGGAGGAAGGGGCCACCGACGATCACACCGAGCGGGAAGACATACAGCGCCAGCTTGTTCATCATCGCGGTCTGCGGGTTCGCCGCCGCTTCCGGGCTCTGCCGCGCGATGGAGGCGCGGCTGTTGAAGTAGGTCGCGATGCCGGCCAGGATCATCACCGGCATGCCCACCGCGACCACGGCCGGGCGACTGAACTCCGTGAACGCTTCCAAGCCCGACCGCTGGGTCATCGTCGCACCGATCGGCGCGCCGAACAGGTTGGCGTCCAGAAAGTGGCCCACGTCGACCGCACTGAACATGTAGTTGCCCGTCAAGCGGTTCTGGATCACCGACATGCTCGACTGACCGAAGCCCCCCTGGGTCCGGTTGAACGACCGCAGCACGTGATAGAGGCCGATGAACACCGGGATCTGCGCAAGCATCGGCAGGCACCCGAGGATCGGATTGAAGCCGTGCTCACGCTGCAGCTTCTGCATCTCGAGCGCCATGCGTTGACGGTCTTTGCCGTACTTCTTCTGCAGCGCCTTGATTTGTGGTTGCAGTTCCTGCATCTGGCGCGTGGTACGGATCTGACGTACGAACGGCTTGTACAGCAGGGCCCGCAAGGTGAACACCAGGAACATCACCGACAAGGCCCAGGCGAAGAAGTTCGACGGGCCCAGCGCGGCCGCGAACAGCTTGTACCAAACCCACATAATCCACGACACGGGGTAATAGATGATGTCGAGGCTGAAGAAATCAAACAAAAGTCTCACTCTCCCGTTGCTTGGATCCGGGGTCCGAGGGCGGCTCGGCGCTGGGCGCACCGTTTTCGGCGTTCACCCGGCTTTGGTGGCGTTCCGGTATGGGATCCCATCCCCCGGGATGCCATGGCCCACACTTGGCCAGCCTGACCGCGGCCAACCAGCCCCCCCGGGTCAAGCCGTATGCGGTCAGGGCCTCGACGGCGTATTGGCTACAGGTCGGCATGAACCGGCAGGTCGCCGGCCGCAGCGGCGAGACCATGTGTCGGTACAGCTGAATCACGAACACCAGTCCGCGGACGCCGGCGCGGCTCGTCTGGGTGACCGCCGCCCGCAACGGCGCCAATCGTCTCACCGGGCCGATCCCGCCGCCCGGCAAGCGCACCGCAAACCGCGGCGCAGTTGCTCCCCCAGTCGTGCCGACGACGCCAGCCGGCTGCCCGGCAGCGCCCGGATCACCAACCGGTCGGACTCGTCGAGATCGTTCAACATGCTGCGGGCCACGTGGCGGAGCCGACGCGAAACCCGATGACGGTCGACCGCCGATCCCACCGACTTGGCAACGATCAGTCCCACCCGCGGACCCCCGTTTCCGCCGCCGCCAGGTCCGCGGCGGAAATGGACGACGACGTCGGGCTGCGCCGAGCGCACCCCGTACCTCACCGTCGCGTCGAACTCCGATGACCGCCTCATGCGGTTGCGTGCGGGAAGCAACGCCGAAAAACCTGACGTTGCGATCAGGCAGTGAGCGCGCGACGGCCCTTACGGCGCCTGTTGGCCACGATCGCGCGGCCGGCACGGGTACGCATCCGCAAGCGGAAGCCATGCACGCGGGCACGGCGCCGGTTGTTCGGCTGGAAGGTCCGCTTGCCCTTGGCCACGGCGTTCTCCTCGTCCTGTCTCGCATTACCATCCGCACGTGCAGGCTACGCAACCACGACGGATGGAGGCGGGTCTTGCTGCTGGCCGGCGCGGTCCCCAGAATGTCGTCCTGGATCGCAGCCGTATCGCCGACTTTCGGGCGACTGTTTGAGGGTACTGACACGCCTTCGCCGGGTCAAACCTGGCCGGAATCGACGCGCCCCACCGCACCCTCGGGAAAACACACGTTCTCGACGCGGCGGCCCGACAACACGGCGGTGATGACGCCTAAACCGGCCCCCGCAACCACGATTCGTGTGGTTGGCACCCAACCCGAACGGTTGGCAGCCACACGGAAAAACTGTTAGCTTCTTGCAATGCCGATTCAGACTCGGACGGCGGTCGACAACCAAGCAAGGATGGCTGTCTAGACGACCCCCGCGGGTTGTCTCCGGCACGACGATCGCGAGCTGTCGCCGGTAGGTTGCGGTTCGCTTCGCGATCATCTTGTCCACAGCTGTGTATAAGTTATGTGGACAACTGCTTTGTCGTCAATGGGTTGTCCCTCGACCCGGAATTTGCGAGGACCAGGGAGATGCGTCGTTGACCGATCACCCCGGTTCAGGCTTCACGGAGGTGTGGAAGGCGGTCGTCTCCGAACTCAACGGCGAGTCCGCCGTTGATGGCTTGACCGCCAACCGTACCGCCCTCGTCACTCCGCTGACCCCTCAGCAGAGAGCCTGGTTGAATCTCGTCCACCCGCTCACGATCGTCGAGGGTTTCGCCCTGCTGTCAGTGCCGAGCAGCTTCGTTCAAAACGAGATCGAACGCCATCTGCGTGCGCCCATCACCGATGCGCTCAGCCGTAGACTCGGCCAGCAGATCCAGCTCGGGGTCCGCATCGCTCCGCCTCCCGAGCGCTCCGAGGACGGGTCGCTCACCCAAATCCCGGCTTCCCCACCAGCCGGCTCCCAGGCCCGCGAGTCCATCCACGAACCGTCAAGTGACGGCGACGAGGGTGAGGACAGCGGCGAAGCCGCCGGTGCCGAACACAGTTGGCCCAGTTACTTCACCGCGCGTCCGCGTACCACGGATCCGGTCGTTGCCGACGGCGCCAGCCTGAACCGCCGATACACCTTCGAGACATTTGTCATCGGCGCCTCCAACCGCTTCGCCCATGCCGCGGCCCTGGCCATCGCCGAAGCCCCGGCCCGCGCCTACAACCCGCTGTTCATCTGGGGTGAGTCGGGCCTGGGCAAAACTCATCTGCTCCATGCCGCGGGCAACTACGCGCAGCGCCTCTTCCCGGGAATGCGCGTCAAGTACGTCTCCACCGAGGAATTCACCAACGACTTCATCAACTCGCTGCGCGACGACCGCAAGGTCGCCTTCAAGCGCAGTTACCGCGACGTCGACGTGCTGCTCGTCGATGACATCCAATTCATCGAGGGCAAGGAAGGTATCCAGGAAGAGTTCTTTCACACCTTCAACACGTTGCACAACGCCAACAAGCAGATCGTCATCTCCTCTGACCGGCCGCCCAAACAGCTGGCCACCCTCGAAGATCGGCTGCGAACACGGTTCGAGTGGGGACTGATCACGGACGTGCAGCCGCCGGAGTTGGAGACTCGCATCGCCATCTTGCGCAAGAAAGCACAGATGGAGCGGCTCGCGGTGCCCGATGACGTCCTCGAGCTCATCGCCAGCAGCATCGAACGCAACATCCGCGAGCTGGAAGGCGCCCTCATCCGGGTCACCGCGTTCGCCTCGCTGAACAAGACCCCGATCGACAAGGCCCTGGCCGAAATCGTGCTTCGCGATCTGATCGCGGATGCCAGCACCATGCAGATCAGCGCGGCGGCCATCATGGCCGCGACCGCCGAGTACTTCGACACCACCGTGGAGGAACTGCGCGGGCCCGGTAAGACCCGAGCGCTGGCCCAGTCGCGACAGATCGCGATGTACCTGTGTCGTGAGCTCACCGACCTCTCGCTGCCCAAGATCGGCCAGGCCTTCGGTCGTGATCACACCACGGTCATGTACGCCCAACGCAAGATCCTGTCGGAGATGGCCGAGCGGCGTGAGGTGTTCGATCACGTCAAGGAACTCACCACCCGCATCCGTCAGCGGTCCAAGCGCTGACATCAGCCGCATTTCTCGGAAAAACTTCTCCCCCGGCTGTCACACCGGTCACGGCCGAGTGCTGTTGGCGGCCCTGTGCACAAACGAATCAAACAGTCGTGCAGTACCCGCCCTGCCGTGCACATCGGCCCTTCATCCCCAACGGCCCGCCCGATCGCACACAGTTGTCCACGCCTTCATCCACACCCCCACGAACCGGCTAGCTGCATCGAGACCCCACCTTCCCCAGGTTGCACAACCCTTATTACTGTTACTGGTATCCATCCATTGTGTTCTCTTAGAAGTACGGCATTGGGGAACACGCGCGTCGCGCCGTTGCGCCGAGCAACCTGCTCACCGGCGTTGTCGGCCTGCCGCGTTTGACTTTCAAGTTCGTCCGGGAAGATTTACGGTTGTTCTTCGGCTCCCGTTGCGGCCGTCATGGCATCCGATGCGCCACCGGCGTTCGTGACGAGAACAACCCCTGCGGGCGGGGTCAGGTAAGCCACTGGAGTGAACGCTTGGCAGGCGAAGGGACGCTATGGACGTGGCGACGACAACAGCTGGCCTCACCGACTTGAGGTTTCGCTTGGTGCGAGAGTCCTTCGCCGACGCGGTGTCGTGGGTGGCGAAGAATCTTCCCGCCAGACCGGCGGTACCGGTGCTATCAGGTGTTCTGCTGTCCGGCTCCGAGGCCGGCCTGACGATCTCCGGATTTGATTACGAAGTCTCCGCCGAGGCGCAGATCCCGGCCGAAATCGCATCCCCGGGAAGCGTTCTGGTGTCGGGAAGGCTGCTGTCCGACATCACTCGGGCCCTGCCGAGCAAGCCCGTCGATGTCTGGGTGGACGGCAACCGGGTGGCGTTGACGTGCGGAACCGCAAGGTTCTCGTTGCCGACCATGGCGGTCGAGGATTACCCGACGCTGCCCACGTTGCCCGAAGACACCGGGACCTTGCCGGTCGATCTGTTCGCGGAGGCGATCGGGCAGGTCGCCGTCGCGGCCGGCCGGGACGACACGCTGCCCATGCTCACCGGCATCCGCGTCGAAATTTCGGGCGACACGGTGGTTTTGGCCGCCACCGACAGGTTTCGGTTGGCCGTGCGTGAGCTGACGTGGTCGGCGTTGTCGCCGGATGTGGCAGCCGCGGTGCTGGTACCGGCCAAGACGCTGGCCGAGGTCGCCAAGGCCGGCATCGACGGCTCCGAAGTGCATCTGTCATTGGGCGCCGGTAGCGGGGTCGGCAACGAAGGCCTGCTGGGCATCCGCGGCAATGGCAAACGCAGCACCACTCGGCTGTTGGACGCGGAATTCCCGAAGTTTCGCCAGTTGTTGCCCGCAGAGCACACCGCGGTGGCCACCATCAACGTGGCCGAGTTGACCGAGGCCATCAAGCTGGTCGCGTTGGTGGCGGACCGCGGGGCGCAGGTACGCATGGAGTTCTCCGACGGCATGCTGCGGCTTTCCGCGGGCGCCGACGACGTCGGCCGGGCCGAGGAAGACCTCGCCGTCGACTTCGTCGGCGAGCCGTTGACGATCGCGTTCAACCCGACGTATCTGACCGACGGGTTGGGATCGGTACACTCCGAGCGGGTGTCCTTCGGTTTCACCACGCCGGGCAAACCGGCGTTGCTGCGTCCGGCGTCCGATGACGACGGACTCCCGAGGGGTTCAGGGCCGTTCACCGCGATGCCGACGGATTACGTCTACCTGCTGATGCCAGTTCGGCTGCCCGGCTAGGTGTACGTCCGGCATTTGGCACTGCGTGATTTCCGCTCCTGGGCTCACGCGGACCTCGAATTGCAACCGGGCCGAACGGCGTTCGTCGGTCCCAACGGCTTCGGAAAGACCAATCTCGTTGAGGCGCTGTGGTATTCGGCAACCTTGGGATCGCATCGGGTGGGCATCGACGTGCCGTTGATCAGAACCGGGGCGACCCGTGCGGTGATTTCGACGATCGTGGTCAACGAGGGCCGGGAGTGTGCGCTCGACCTGGAGATCGCTGCGGGGCGGGCCAACAAGGCGCGGCTGAATCGTTGTCCGGTGCGCAGCACCCGGGAGGTGCTGGGGGTGTTGCGGGCGGTGTTGTTCGCACCCGAAGACTTGGCGTTGATCCGTGGCGACCCGGTCCACCGCCGCCGCTACCTCGACGACCTGGCGACGGCGCGCCGACCGGCGATCGCCGCGGTGCGCGCCGACTACGACCGGGTGTTGCGTCAGCGCGCCGCGCTGCTGAAATCGCTTTCCGGGGCGCGATACCGCGGTGACCTGGCGGCGTTGGACACCCTCGACGTGTGGGACAGCAGACTGGCCACGCACGGCTCGGAGTTGCTGGCCGCCCGAACCGACCTGGTGAACAAGTTGGCGCCGGAGGTGGCGAAGGCCTACCAGTCGCTGGCGCCGGGGTCGCGGACGGCATCGATCGCGTACCGGGCCAGCGTGGGCGACGACGGCGCGGCGGCCCGGGGCGGGGACCGCGAATTCTTCGAAGCCGCCCTGTTGGCGGGGCTGGCGGCGCGGCGGGGCGCGGAATTGGAGCGGGGGATGTGCTTGGTGGGGCCGCACCGCGACGACTTGGACTTGCGGCTGGGTGACCAACCCGCGAAAGGTTTTGCCAGCCACGGGGAATCATGGTCTTTCGCGCTGGCCTTGCGGCTGGCGGCCTACGAGTTGTTGTGCGCCGACGGAGGTGAACCGGTGTTGTTGCTCGATGACGTGTTCGCGGAACTGGACGCCGCGCGCCGGCGCGCGTTGGCCGCGGTTGCCGAATCGGCGGAACAGGTGTTGGTGACGGCGGCGGTGCCCGAAGACATCCCGGTGGCTTGGGACGCCAAGCGGGTGCATCTCGACTTGCGTGACGAGGATTCCGGGCGGGTATCGGTGGTACGGGCATGACGATAAGCGACGACGGGGCACCGCCAACGCCCGAGCGGGGTGCCGATCTGGTCCGGCGGGTGCTGGAGGAGGCCCGGGCGGCCGCCCGGGCGCAGGGAAAGGACGCCGGTCGCGGCCGGACGGCGGCGCCCGCGCCCCGCCGCGTGGCCGGCCACCGGAGGAGCTGGTCTGGACCCGGCCCCGACGTGCGCGATCCGCAGCCGCTGGGCCGGCTGGCGCACGACTTGGCGAAAAAGCGTGGCTGGTCGGCGCAGGTCGCGGAAGGCACCGTGCTGGGTCAGTGGCCGTCGGTGGTGGGTCATCAGATCGCCGACCATGCGACGCCGGTGTCTTTGAACGAGGGCGTACTGAGTGTGACGGCGGAATCGACCGCCTGGGCCACGCAGTTGCGGACGATGCGTCCCCAGCTGCTGGCGAAGATCGCCGCGGCGGTCGGCAACGGGGTGGTGACGTCGCTGAAGATCACCGGACCGGCCGCGCCGTCGTGGCGAAAGGGGCCGCGCCACATCGCCGGTCGGGGCCCCCGCGACACCTACGGCTGAGCCGTGCGGCCACCCGTTCACGGCCGGCGACACGCCGCCGCGGCGGCACCGGCAAGTGATCCCTCAGAGCCCCGAGAACGGAACGTACCCTCGCGGCGGACGTCAGGACGCGCCGCCGATGAAGAAACCCGGCACAGGGAGCGGTTAGACAGGTAGAAACGCACACAGAAATTCAGTGCCGGGCACCGATCGCGCTAGAGTGGTGTATAGATGCGACGCTGCGGCGACCGGACCGCTCGCATGAAACCCCGAGGAGTGCATTCCGACCGTGGCTGCCCAGAAGAAGAAGGCGCAAGAAGAATATGGTGCTGCATCGATCACGATTCTCGAAGGGCTGGAGGCCGTCCGCAAACGCCCTGGGATGTACATCGGCTCTACCGGTGAGCGCGGCCTGCACCACCTGATCTGGGAGGTCGTCGACAACGCGGTCGATGAGGCGATGGCCGGCTACGCCACCACCGTCGACGTGGTGTTGCTCGAAGACGGCGGCGTGGAAGTCGCCGACGACGGCCGCGGCATCCCGGTCGCCATGCACGCCTCCGGAATTCCGACCGTCGATGTGGTGATGACCCAACTGCACGCCGGCGGCAAGTTCGATTCCGACTCTTATGCGATCTCCGGTGGCCTGCACGGCGTCGGGGTGTCGGTGGTCAACGCGCTCTCGAGGCGACTGGAGGTGGAAATCTCCCGGGACGGCTACGAGTGGTCGCAGGCCTACGAGAAGTCGGTGCCGCTGGGTCTCAAACAGGGCGGGGCGACACGCAAGACCGGAACCAAGGTGCGCTTCTGGGCGGACCCCAGCGTTTTCGAAACCACCGAGTACGACTTTGAGACGGTCGCCCGCCGGCTCCAGGAGATGGCGTTCCTGAACAAGGGGTTGACCATCAACCTCACCGACCGGCGGGTGTCACAGGCGGAGGTGGTCGACGAAGTGGTCAGCGAGACCGCCGACGCGCCCAAATCGGCGCACCAGCAGGCCGCCGAGTCCGGCAAGCCGCAGAAGGTCAAAACCCGCACCTTCCATTACCCCGGGGGGCTGGTCGACTACGTCAAGCACATCAACCGCACCAAGAGCCCGATCCACAACAGCATCGTGGATTTCTCCGGCAAGGGTCCCGGCCATGAGGTCGAGGTCGCGATGCAGTGGAACGCCGGCTATTCGGAATCGGTGCACACCTTCGCCAACACCATCAACACCCATGAGGGTGGCACCCACGAAGAGGGCTTCCGCAGCGCGTTGACGTCGGTGGTCAACAAGTACGCAAAAGACAAGAAGCTGCTCAAAGAAAAGGATCCCAACCTCACCGGCGACGACATCCGCGAGGGCTTGGCGGCGGTCATCTCCGTCAAGGTCAGCGAACCGCAGTTCGAGGGTCAGACCAAAACCAAGCTCGGCAACACCGAGGTGAAGTCGTTCGTCCAGAAGGTGTGCAACGAACAACTCACGCACTGGTTTGAGGCCAATCCGTCTGATGCGAAAGTCGTTGTCAACAAGGCGGTCTCGTCGTCACAGGCCCGGATAGCCGCGCGAAAGGCGCGGGAGTTGGTGCGCCGCAAGAGCGCCACCGACCTCGGTGGGCTGCCGGGCAAGCTGGCCGACTGTCGCTCCACGGACCCGCGCAAGTCCGAACTGTATGTGGTGGAAGGCGATTCGGCCGGCGGCTCGGCCAAGAGCGGTCGCGACTCCATGTTCCAGGCGATCCTTCCGTTGCGCGGCAAGATCATCAACGTCGAGAAGGCACGCATCGACCGGGTTCTGAAGAACACCGAGGTCCAGGCGATCATCACCGCGCTGGGCACCGGGATCCACGACGAATTCGACATCGCCAAGCTGCGCTACCACAAGATCGTGCTGATGGCCGACGCCGACGTCGACGGCCAGCACATCTCCACGCTGCTGCTCACGTTGTTGTTCCGGTTCATGCGACCGCTGATCGAGAACGGACACGTGTTTTTGGCCCAGCCACCGCTGTACAAGCTGAAGTGGCAGCGCACCGATCCGGAGTTCGCCTACTCCGACCGCGAACGCGACGGTCTGCTGGACGCTGGACTGAAGTCCGGCAAGAAGATCAACAAGGAGGACGGCATCCAGCGCTACAAGGGCCTGGGTGAAATGGACGCCAAAGAACTGTGGGAAACCACGATGGACCCGTCGGTGCGGGTGCTGCGCCAAGTCACCCTGGACGACGCGGCGGCCGCCGACGAGTTGTTCTCCATTCTGATGGGCGAGGACGTCGACGCGCGCCGCAGCTTCATCACCCGTAACGCTAAGGACGTTCGCTTCCTGGATGTCTGATCCATCGGGCATGCCGAAACAAAGAGGACTAAATGACTGACACCACCCTGCCTCCCGGGGACGGGCCCGCCGACCGCATCGAACCGGTAGACATCCAGCAGGAGATGCAGCGCAGCTACATCGATTACGCGATGAGCGTGATCGTGGGCCGGGCGCTGCCGGAAGTGCGCGACGGCCTCAAGCCGGTGCACCGCCGGGTGCTGTATGCGATGTATGACTCGGGCTTCCGCCCGGACCGCAGCCACGCCAAGTCGGCACGGTCGGTGGCCGAGACCATGGGTAACTACCACCCGCACGGCGACGCTTCCATCTACGACACCCTGGTGCGCATGGCGCAACCGTGGTCGCTGCGGTATCCGCTGGTCGACGGGCAGGGCAACTTCGGCTCGCCCGGCAACGACCCGCCGGCGGCGATGCGCTACACCGAGGCGCGGCTGACCCCGCTGGCGATGGAAATGTTGCGCGAAATCGACGAGGAGACAGTCGATTTCGTGCCCAACTACGACGGTCGGGTGCAAGAGCCGACGGTGTTGCCCAGCCGGTTCCCCAACCTGCTGGCCAACGGTTCGGGCGGTATCGCGGTCGGCATGGCCACCAACATGCCCCCGCATAACCTACGCGAGCTGGCCGACGCGGTGTTCTGGTGCCTGCAAAACCATGAAGCCGACGAGGAAGCCACCTTGGCCGCGGTCACCGAGCGCGTCAAGGGGCCCGACTTCCCCACCTCCGGGCTCATCGTCGGCACCCAGGGCATCGCCGATGCGTACCAGACCGGCCGCGGCTCCATCCGGATGCGCGGAGTCGTTGAGGTGGAAGAAGATTCGCGCAACCGCACGTCACTGGTGATCACCGAGTTGCCGTATCAGGTCAACCACGACAACTTCATCACCTCGATAGCCGAGCAGGTACGCGACGGCAGGCTGGCCGGCATCGCCAACATCGAAGACCAGAGCAGCGACCGGGTGGGGCTGCGCATCGTCATCGAGCTCAAGCGTGACGCGGTGGCCAAGGTGGTGCTCAACAACCTCTACAAGCACACCCAGCTGCAGACCAGCTTCGGCGCCAACATGTTGGCCATCGTCGACGGGGTGCCGCGCACGCTGCGGCTCGATCAGCTGATCCGCCACTACGTCGCGCACCAACTCGATGTCATCGTGCGACGCACCACCTACCGGCTGCGTAAGGCAAACGAACGCGCACACATCCTGCGCGGACTGGTCAAGGCGCTCGACGCGCTCGACGAGGTGATCGCGCTGATCCGGGCGTCGGAAACGGTCGATGTCGCCCGCACCGGACTGATCGAGCTGCTCGACATCGATGACATCCAGGCCCAGGCCATCCTGGACATGCAGTTGCGGCGCCTGGCCGCCCTGGAGCGTCAACGCATCATCGACGACCTGGCCAAGATCGAGGCCGAGATCGCCGACCTGGAAGACATCCTGGCCAAACCCGAGCGACAGCGCGGGATTGTCCGCGACGAGCTCGCCGAGATCGCCGACAAGCACGGCGACGACCGCCGCACCCGGATCATCGGCGCGGACGGCGACGTCAGCGACGAGGACCTGATCGCCCGCGAGGACGTCGTCGTCACCATCACCGAAACCGGCTATGCCAAGCGCACCAAAACCGACCTGTATCGCAGCCAGAAGCGCGGCGGCAAGGGCGTGCAGGGTGCCGGGCTGAAGCAAGATGACATCGTCAAGCACTTCTTCGTGTGCTCGACCCATGACTTGATCTTGTTCTTCACCACCCGGGGGCGGGTGTATCGGGCCAAGGCATACGAGCTGCCGGAGGCTTCGCGGATCGCGCGCGGCCAGCACGTCGCAAACCTGCTCGCGTTCCAGCCCGGCGAGCGCATCGCTCAGGTGATTCAGATCCGCGGCTATGAGGACGCGCCGTATCTGGTGCTGGCCACCCGCAACGGACTGGTCAAGAAAACCAGGCTCACCGAGTTCGACTCCAACCGATCCGGCGGAATCGTCGCCATCAACCTGCGCGACACCGACGAGCTGGTCGGGGCCGTGCTGTGCGCGTCCGATGATGATCTGCTGCTGGTGTCGGCCAACGGTCAGTCGATCAGGTTCTCGGCGACCGACGAGGCGCTGCGACCGATGGGCCGCGCCACCTCCGGCGTCCAGGGCATGCGGTTCAACGCCGACGACTACCTGCTGTCCCTAAACGTGGTCCGTGACAACACCTACCTGCTGGTCGCGACGTCCGGCGGTTACGCCAAGCGAACCGCGATCGAGGAGTACCCGGTGCAGGGCCGCGGCGGCAAGGGGGTGTTGACGGTTCAATACGATCGCCGGCGCGGCCGGCTGGTCGGCGCGGTGATCGTCGACGACGACAGCGAGTTGTATGCGATCACCTCGGCCGGCGGCGTGATCCGCACGGCCGCGCGCCAGGTTCGCAAGGCGGGACGGCAAACCAAGGGCGTCCGGTTGATGAACCTGGGCGAGGGCGACACATTGTTGGCCATCGCACGCAATGCCGAGGAGAGCGCCGACGAGATCGTCGCTGAAGCCGGCGGCGCCGATGGTTCCGACGGCTAGCGCCCGGCCGGCGCTGGGCGTTTCGGGGCGGGCAGTGCCCGTGATGGGGCCGGGCAATTAGACTCAGCCGGGTCAGACGGAATGCGACTGCCGGCCCGCTGCGGCCGAGGCAGGAAATGTAAGGAGTCCGGGTGACCTCACCGAGCGAGCCGGGCGCCCCCAAGATGGGCGACAGCCCCAATGGGGATGGCTCTGCCGAGCGCCCCGGTACACACCGAGCGACGCCCACCCAACCCGGCGGCGGGCCGGGCACCGCAGATTCGCCACCCTGGCAGCGCGGCGCCGCTCAGTCCACCTATGCGGCGCATCGTCCGGCGGAGCCGCACACCGGGGCCGATGCCCGGCTGCACCGCTTCATCTCCGGTGCCGATACGGCGGGAGCCGGCGCGTCGGGCCACCGGGGCGCATCGGCGCGCGGCGATGGCTCGCCCGCCGAGGCTTACGCCAGCGAGCTGCCCGACCTGTCGGGGCCGACACCGCGGACGCCGCAGCGCAAACCGACACCCGAGGGTGTGCCCGAAACGCCGATACCGCCGGGTGGTGGGCGTGCGGGACCTCCCGAGGGACGGGAAGGCCCCGAACCCCGCGAAGACCGCGTTCAGGTAGCGCGGCGGAGCCGGGGCCCGGTCCGGGCGAACATGCAGATCCGCCGGATCGATCCGTGGAGCGTGCTGAAGGTGTCGCTGCTGCTCTCGGTCGCGCTGTTCTTCGTTTGGATGGTCGCGGTGGCGTTCCTGTATCTGGTGCTCGGCGGTATGGGTGTGTGGGCCAAGCTGAACAGCAACGTCGGGGATTTGCTCAACAACAACGGCGGCAGCAGCGCCGAACTGGTTTCCAGTGGCACGATCTTCGGCGGGGCGGTGTTGATCGGCTTGGTCGACATCGTCCTGCTGACCGCGATGGCCACGGTCGCCGCGTTCGTCTACAACCTGACCACGGATTTGATCGGCGGTATCGAGGTGACTCTGGCAGATCGCGACTAGCGGGTAACCCGGCGTTTTGGTAGGAGGACGAGTGCGGTAATCTCGTCGCTCGGCCGTACGCCGGTGCGGGGGCCTATAGCTCAGGCGGTTAGAGCGCTTCGCTGATAACGAAGAGGTCGGAGGTTCGAGTCCTCCTAGGCCCACAACCATGTGTCCGTCGAGACGTCGCGTGAGACTTGCATTGCCGCTGGCGGTGATCGCTGCCCTGGCAGCGGTGGTGCGGTCACGACGCGGGGTCGAGGTCTGGCATGTGGCCCCACCCGACCCGCCCGTACCCGACGACCCCGAGGGGCCTTAGCTCAGTTGGTAGAGCACTGCCTTTGCAAGGCAGATGTCAGGGGTTCGATTCCCCTAGGCTCCACGTTTGTGCCGTTGCGCGCCCGTCGCCAGGTTCTCGACGGTCCGGAGCGCGCCGACCGGCGGCCGTTACCACCCGGTCGACCATGCCCAGCGACGGACGCGGCCCGAATCTTGATCTGCGACCTGGCCGACCCGACGCGTTACGGGCGGGGTTGGACGTCGACGCTGGGCGGCCGCGGCGACGGCTCGGCGGGCTCGGCGTGCGTTGAGCGCCGCACGAAGCCGAAGGTGATCGCGCCGCCGGCGAGCACCACGACGAGCACCCCCGCGAGCACCCAGGGACGCCGGCTGCGGCGCTGCACCCGGCGCGCGTCGCGCAACGCCTGAGGCAGGCCGGTCACGACGTCTTGTGCGGCGGCCAGTTCCTGGCCGAGGGCCTCCTGCGCCGCGGCGAGTTCCCGCGCCAGACGGCCCTCCCGGTATCGGCGACGGACTTCCGATGCGGTGGACCTCGCGGAATGCATGCCGAGGCCGACCACTCCCCGGGTGACGTCCACGGGCCCCATGACCGTATAAGTCAGGCCCCGGGTCAGTCGCTCGCGGGAAGTCAACCGGGTGTTCGTCTTCGCGCTCATCTGCCGCCTTTCCGTGCCGCTCCTAGAGCTTGCCGTGCACCGTCCAGATCTGGTCCGGTACCTGAATAGACTGCCACCTCAGCGGTGCCGCCGGCACCGCTGGGCCCGCCCCGATCCGGGCGTGCGGGCCGCCGCGAGCGGTGCCGGGTGCGGGCACGCGCATGCCAGATGGCAGACTTTCTTGTCGTGACCAACAGCCCCAATCAGACCACCACCGCCACGCTGCACACCAACCGCGGCGACATCAAGGTCGCCTTGTTCGGAAATCACGCGCCCAAAACCGTCGCCAACTTCGTTGGCCTGGCGCAGGGCACCAAGGAGTACTCGACGCAGAACGCCTCGGGCGGCTCCTCCGGCCCGTTCTACGACGGCGCGGTGTTTCACCGGGTGATTCCGGGCTTCATGATCCAGGGGGGCGACCCGACGGGCACCGGCCGGGGTGGGCCGGGCTACAAGTTCGCCGACGAACTCCACCCCGAACTGCAATTCGACCGGCCCTACCTGCTCGCGATGGCGAACGCCGGTCCGGGCACCAACGGCTCGCAGTTCTTCGTCACCGTGGACAAAACCCCGCACCTGAACCGGCGCCACACGATCTTCGGCGAAGTGCTGGACCCCGAGTCGCAGCGGGTTGTCGACGCGATCTCCAAGACCGCCACCGACGGCAACGACCGTCCCACCGAGCCGGTCGTCATCGAGTCGATCACCATTGCATGAGCCGGTCACCGGGCCGGGCTTCGAGGCCGTCACCGGGCCCGTCGGTCAGCGCCCCTTGCGGCCCGCGTAGCCGGCCTCGGTGAGGGCATCGAGCACCTCCAGCGGGTCGGTCCCGAGGTCCCAGCGCGAGAACAGCACCAGCCCGCCGCCGGTGGTTTCAACCTCGAGCAAGCGGACCTTGCGCCCGTAACGGCGGAATTCGACGATCCGGATGATCTTGATGTTGGTCGGCCGCAATACCTGCGTTCGGTGCCAGCCGCCAACCGCCAGGCCCGCCGGGGTGATTTCCAGCTTCGGGCGAGCGCGCCACGTGGCGCCAGCAAACAACAGCAGTCCCGCTGCGGCAATCCCCGCCATGACGCGCCCCGGCGGATCTGTGACTACGGTCACACTGGCGATAGCCATCGTGAGACCGGCGAGCCCGCAACCAGCGATTCCCGCGGTGCGCGGCGCCCATTGTGTTTGCTGCATGCGGTTCCTAACCTCTCTGACCATTGCCGATGCAGTTATCCACAGGCGCTATCAACAGTGGGGATAAATCACACGCGTGTGATTGCCCGCGCACCGGGTCGCTGGCCCGGTGCACAGCCGCCGCATAATGAATTCATTCACCATCTGATCTTGATCAGTGCCAGCGCATCGTCAGCAACAAACCCGCGATCATGAAAGCGAACGCGATGGCGTAGTTCCACGGTCCCAGTTGCGCCATCCAGTTGAGGGCCGCGGGAGCCTGGCTTCCGACCGCCGCCAACTGAAACACCATCAGCCAGATCAGTCCGATCAACATGAGCCCGATGAACAACGCCACGAACCACATACTCGACGGCCCGACCTTCACCTTCACCGGCGTGCGGCTGACCGCGCCGACGCCGAAGTCGTTCTTCTTGCGGACCTTGGACTTGGGCATGATTACCTCGGCATCGACACGGGCGAGCGGATCGGGATGTGACGATGACGACTGCATCTCCACATCGAACTTCGCTTGAGATTAACGCACAGAGCTTGCTGATCAGGAAACGCAGAACCGATGAGCACGACGCGCGCCGCGCGGCCATCGGCGACGACTTCGCTCCGCCGGCGGGCCCGGCGGGATACTCACATCCGGGCGGTAACCTGACACGATGCGGATCCTGGTTGTCGACAATTACGACAGCTTCGTGTTCAACCTGGTGCAGTACCTGGGCCAGCTGGGCGTCGAGGCCGACGTGTGGCGGAACGATGACACCCGGCTCGCCGATGAAGCCGCCGCCGCGCGCTTCGACGGCGTCCTGCTCAGCCCCGGACCGGGCACGCCGCAACGCGCGGGCGCGTCGGTCGGCCTGGTCGGCGCGTGCGCCGCGCGGCGCATTCCGTTGCTCGGCGTGTGTCTGGGACACCAGGCCATCGGCGTGGCCTTCGGCGCCACCGTGGACCGTGCGCCGGAGTTGCTGCACGGCAAGACCAGCAGCGTGTTCCACACCAATGCGGGTGTGCTACGAGGCCTTCCCGACCCGTTCACGGCCACCCGGTATCATTCGCTGACCATTTTGCCGGAGTCGCTGCCGCCCGAACTTGAGGTCACGGCCCGCACCGGCGGCGGCGTCATCATGGGCGTGCGGCACACCGCACTACCCATCCACGGAGTCCAGTTTCACCCCGAGTCGATCCTGACCGAGGGCGGGCACCGAATGCTGGCGAACTGGCTGAGCTATTGCGGGTGGCCGGGCAACGACACGTTGGTCCGGCGGCTGGAAACCGAGATGCGTGCCGCGGTGCGGCCGCATCTGCCCGCGGATCCGAACCTTACTGACCGAACTTCAGTGTGATGATGCCGTCCCGGTTGACCCCGGCGCCGGCGGGCGGATTCTGATACACGACCCGGTTGCGCATCGAACCGCCCGCGTCGACGTCGGGCCCCTTGTCGAGCACGCCCGTCCAGCCGAGCGCGCGGAGCCGCGGTTCGGCGTCGGTCCAGAACATTCCGGTCACGTCGGGCATCACGAACTGGTTACCCTTGGAGACCTGCAGCTCGACGACCGAGTCCACCGGAACCGTGGTGCCCTTGGGCGGGTTGGTGCCGATCACTTCGCCGGCCGGGCGGGTGCTGTCCACGCCAGCCTGACTGAACTTCGAGAAGCCGTAGACGTTGAGGTTGCGTTGCGCGACGTCGACAGTCTGGCCGGCGACGTCGGGGATCTGCTTGGTTTCCGGACCGGAGCCGACGATGACGGTGAGCACGTTGGTGATCGCCGAGGTCTGGTTGGCCGGCGGATTGGTGCCGATCACCTTGCCCATGAATTCCGGGCTGGACGGCGAGCTGGCCTGCTTGAACTTGGCGAAACCCGCGGCCTTGAGCTTGGCGACCGCCTCGGAGTAGCTCAGCGAGGAGACATCGGGCACTTCGCGTTGCTCGGGGCCGGTCGAGACGTTGATGGTGATCTCATCGCCGGCCCCGACCGACGCGCCCGCGACCGGATCGGTGTCGATGACATGATCGGGCGGGATCGCCGAGTCGGGCTTCTGCAGCGTGCGCGTCTTGAAACCGCGGTTCTGCAGCGCGGCGATGGCGTCGGCGGACACCTGGCCGCGCACGTCGGGGACCTGCACGTCGCGGGTGCCGCCGCCGAACGAGTTGAAAGCGACGACGACGACGATGGTCAGCACCGCCAGCACGGCCGCCGCGACGACCCAGCGGGCCACCGAACCGCCGAGCTGCTCGCCCTCGCGGTCGCCCAACGTGGAGCGGGGCAGCGGGTCGGTGCGCGGTCCCCCGGCATTCCCTCCCGCCGACGACAGCAGCGAGCTGCGCTCCGCATCGGTGAGCACCTTCGGGGCTTCGGGGCGTTCCCCGTTGTGCACGCGCACCAGGTCCGCGCGCATCTCCGCCGCCGTCTGGTACCGGTTTTCCGGATTCTTGGCCAGCGCCTTCATGACGACGGCGTCAAGCTCGGCGGAGATGCCCTCATGACGCGTCGACGGCGGCACCGGGTCTTCCCGGACATGCTGGTAGGCGACCGCGACCGGCGAGTCCCCCGAGAAAGGCGGTTCACCGGTGAGGATTTCGTAAAGCACACAGCCCAACGAGTAGACGTCGGAGCGGGCGTCGACCGGTTCGCCGCGGGCCTGCTCGGGCGACAGATACTGGGCGGTGCCGATCACGGCCGCGGTCTGGGTGACGCTGTTGCCGCTGTCGGCCATCGCCCGCGCGATGCCGAAGTCCATCACCTTGACCGCGTTTGTGTTGCTGATCATGATGTTCGCGGGCTTGACGTCGCGGTGGATGATGCCATTTTGATGGCTGAAATTGAGGGCCTGGCAGGCGTCGGCGATGATCTCGATGGCCCGCCGCGGTGGCAACGGGCCGTCGCTGTGCACGATGTCGCGCAGGGTGACCCCGTCCACATATTCCATGACGATGTAGGGCAACGGGCCGGCGGCCGTCTCGGCCTCACCGGTGTCGTACACCGCAACTATCGACGGGTGGTTCAGCGCCGCGGCGTTCTGCGCCTCGCGCCGGAAGCGCAGATAGAAGCTGGGGTCGCGGGCCAGGTCTGCCCGCAGCACCTTGACCGCAACCTCGCGGTGCAGCCGCATGTCGCGGGCCAGGTGAACCTCTGACATTCCGCCGAAGCCGAGAATTTCGCCCAGTTCGTAGCGGTCGGAC
>JAQTVU010000305.1 GCA_028706695.1 Mycobacterium sp. | reverse complement strand
GGGGCGGGCGCTCAGAAACCGGATCTGCTGGGACAACGGCGCCTGCAGGTCGGCGGCGACCTTGTGCAGCACGTCGGTCGCGATGGTCACGACGTCGAACCGGGCGCCGCTGACCTGCAGCACGCCTGACATGCCGTGGGCGACGAGCACCGGGCAGTCCGGGCTGGGCGACGCGGCCCCCTGCACGGTCAACGATCCGGCACGCGGCTGGATGACGACGACGGAATCGGCGGGCGGTATCTGGCAACTCACCCGGCCCTGGATCAGCACGTCGTCGACCGTCACCGAATCCGCCTCGCAGCGCCGGTGGGCCACCACCGAACCGCGGGCCAGGCCGGTGACCCGCCAGCCGGGCGCGTAGGCGCCGGCGAAAAAGAGCCGCGCCGCCTCCGGGTCGGTGGTGCGGAACTGCTCGCAGCGGACCGCGGCCGGGCCGTGCCCCGCTGCCGGGTCGGGGCCGGAAGCCGCGGGGACGGGCTCGACCCGGATCGCGCTCGGTTGCGGGGCCGGCGCCACGACCACCGGAGGCCCCGGCAGGTCGGTGGCGCGCGCCACCGACCTCGAAGCCGTGCCCGGTTGCGGAGCCCGCCCGCCGGGGGTTTGCACGGTCGTCAGCGTAAGCCCCCTGACCCTTGCCTCATGGCATACCCGCCGATTGCAACACCTGCGGTGACAACCGCTGGGCGCCGATCTGTCGATAGATGCTCAGGGCGTCGAGCGCGACCCGGTCCCAGGTGAAGCGCGAAAGCGCGCGGCTTCGGCCGGCCGCGCCCATGCTCTCGCAGTGGAAGCTCTGGGCAAGCAGGTTGCGCATGGCGGACGCCAGTTCCCCACGCCGTTCCGGCGACAACACGATGCCGGTGACGTTGTCGACGATGGTGTCGGTGAGCACGCCGACGGGCAGCGCCACCACCGCGACCCCACAGGCCATCGCCTGCAATACCGCCGTCGGGCGCGGTGACTGCCGCGGGGTGCAGGCCACCAGGTCGGCGGAGCGCAACAGCGGCGGCAATTCGTCCTCGCCGACCGGGCCGGCGAAACGGACCCGCTCGGTGACCCCCAGCTCCGCCGCGAGCCGGCCGAGCTGGGCGCGCGCCTTGTCGTGCGCGGGATTGCCGGCGGCGGTTTCCGCGAGCACGATCTCGGCGCCGGCGAGCCTGGGCAACGCCCGGATGGCGATGTCGAAGCCGTGATCCGGCAGCGGATTGGGCGCCAGACACACGATGCGGTGCAGGTCGGTGCGGGCGGCGGCGGGGCCGACCGGGCTGAAGCGCTCGATGTCCACGCCGCTGGACAAAACGCACGCCCGCGCCCGGCTGCGGCGCCATCGGGCCAACGCGTCGACGTCGGCGGTGCTCTCGCCGGTGACCCACGTGGCGCTGCGCGCCAACAGCGGCTCGACGCGCCCGCGTTCGTCGAGTCGATCCGGGAGGTTCGCCGAGCGCGTCCGGCAGGCCGCGGCCAGTCCCTGGAAGCTCTGCACGGTCGGCATTCGCCGCCGCCGCGCGGCCAATTGGGCGGCCAGCCCGCCCAGCCACCCGTAGGCGTGCACGACGTCGGGCTGCTCCGACGACCAGGCATTTCCGAGCACGGCCGCCCAGTCCCCGACGTACGGCAACACCTCCGCGGCCGATGCCGCATCGCCAGGTCCGACATCCGCCGACACGATGCGGTGGTCGGCGCCGGTGGCCGCGTCCCCGGATCGCCGGACATAGCAGACCACCACGTGTCCCCGGGCGGCCAGCGCGGCGGCAAGCTGCCGCGGGTCGTCGCCGGCCAGGTCGTCGCCGCTGATGATCGCGATCTTCAATGACAACTCCCCTCTCGCTCGCGTCCCCCATCGCGCGCTATCCGTTCACCGAGCGATGTCCATTCACCGAAAGGAAGTGGTACCCGCGGGGGTATGCGTCAAACACGAGGAAGCGATGTCGTTCGGCCGTGAACCGGCGGTTCGTCGCCCGGACACCCTGTGACCTGCGGTAATAGGTATGGGCTAGGTCACGACGTCCATCAGCAGCAGCGCCCCACCGACGGTACTCGCGCTGGACCGGAACGACGTGCAGGTAATCCGCACCCGCGCGGGGCGACCCCGCCGGTTCACCGCGTCCACCGTCGTCTCGCCGTAGCTGTCGGGGTCGACGAACGCGTTGCCGATCAGCGGCCGCAAGGTTTCCAGCGGGAACCCGAGGTCCAGCGCGGTCAGGCTTGTCCCCGTGGCCTCCTCGGCCCGCAGCCCCCACAGCTCTTCGCAGCCCCGGTTCCACGCCACCACCCGCAACTCTCGGTCCACCACTACCATCCCCAGCCGGATGGAATCGATCAGCGCATCCCTGAAGCTTTTGGCCTCGTCCAGTTCCACGCCGCGCTGGTTCAGCGCGTCGTTGATCGTGCGCAGTTCCTCGTTGGTGGACTGCAGTTCCTCGTTCATCGTCTCGAGCTCTTCATTGGCCGACTGCAGCTCCTCGTTGGTGGTCTCCAGCTCCTCGACGGTGGACTGCATCTCCTCGTTGGTGGTCTCCAGCTCCTCGTTGGTGGACTGCAGCTCCTCGTAGGCGGCCTCCAGCTGGCCGTTGATCTGCACCACCTTGTCGAGCAGCACGCGCGTCGCGGTGACGTCGAAGAACGCGATGGACACGCCGAGCAGACCGTCGTCGGCGTCGATCAGCGGATTGACGTGGACCTCGAGCCACACCGTCTCGGCGCCGGGCCGCTGCCACTTGACGTCGGGGATGTGCGCCGCGCGCCGCTCCACCTTCGCCCGCTCCAGGTAGCCGCGCAGCTCCACCGGGCGGTAGGACACCTCCAGGTCGCGCAGCAGCCGGCCGATGTCGCGGGTCGAGAGGCCAAACGCGCTCTCGGCCTGCCGGTTGATCATCGCGACGGTGTCCTCGTCGGTCACCACGATCTGAGCCACCGGGCTGGCCCGGAAGGCCAGCTCGCGAACCGTGGCCAATCCCGGCAGGTCACCGCGGCGCTCGTAGAGCCCGGCGTCCGGGTCGCCGCGCTCCGCCCCGTTCCGCGGGCCGGCCATCTTGCGGAAGACGCGGTGCTTGAGATTCAGCGGGGTGAAACGGTCGCTGTGGCTCACCAGCATCTCGGCGTGCCCGAGGAACAGCGCGCCCCGGGGCGCCAGCGCAAAATGCAAGCGGCCCAGTACGTTTCGCTGCGTCTCGGCGTTGAGGTACATCAGCGTGTTGCGGCACACCAGCAGGTCGACTCGGGAGATCGGCGCGTCGCTGACCAGGTCGTTGCGGCCGAAGATGACCGCCCGGCGCAGGTCCTTGCGGAAGACGTAGCGGCCGTTGACCTGTTCGAAGTAGCGGGTCAGCAGGTCGGCCGGCACCGACTCGACGGCCTTGGCGTCATAGGATGCGGTGCGCGCCGCGGTGAGCGCATCCTCGTCGACGTCGGTGGCGTAGATCTTGACGCGCTGTCGGAACGCCTCGGGTCCCAGCGCCTCGACGAGCAGCATGGCCACGGTGTAGGCCTCCTGCCCGGACGCGCAGCCGGCGCTCCACACCCGGATGGGGTCGTTGGGTCCACGCTCGGCCAGCACCCGGGGAATGACCTCGGCGCCGATGACGTCCCAGGCCTCGGGGTCGCGGAAGAACGCGGTGACGTTGATGAGGATGGTGTTGAACAGCGACGTGAACTCGTCGGCGCTGGCCTGCAGCACGTCGAGGTATTGCTCGAAGGTGCAGTATCCCGCCTGAGCCATCCGGTGACGGACCCGGCGCATCAGCGAGGTGCGTTTGTAGCCGGTGAAGTCGAAGCCGCGGGAGTCCCGCAGATAGCGCAACAGGG
Organism: Mycobacterium sp.; assembly: GCA_028706695.1. Taxonomy (GTDB): domain Bacteria; phylum Actinomycetota; class Actinomycetes; order Mycobacteriales; family Mycobacteriaceae; genus Mycobacterium. The sequence goes on along the minus strand of JAQTVU010000305.1, from coordinate 665 downwards.
CTTCAAACGCCTCGTCGTAGGCCTCGCCGAAGGCCTCGTCGGTGTTGCCGTCCATCCGGTTTCCGTTCGAAAGAGTTTCCAACGGACTCGAACACTACTCCGCTGTCAGATCCGGTTTTGGCTACCGACCAGCGCCCACACCGTCTTGCCCGAGGAGGTCGGGCAGTTGCCCCACACCCGGGCCAACACGGAGACAATGGCCAGACCGGACACGATTTCGGCGCCGCAGCCAAGGTCCTCGCGCCGCACCGCGGGACGGTGGCTGCCGTCCTCCACGGCGACGGTGATGGTGTCCCGGTAGCTCTCGGCGATCAGCACCGGCGCGCTTTCGGTGTGGTCGAGCACGTTTTCGACGAAGACGGTCGCCACCGTCCCGGCGGCGGGGATCAGTTCACGCGCGTCCCACCCGGTGAGCCAATCGGCGATCATCGCCCGCGCCAGCCGAACGCCGGCCCCGCTGCTGGGAAGCTCCGCCCGGGCGCGCCGCCGCACCTGCAGCGCCCGGCCCCGGACCGCGCCCAACGCCGACTCGACGCTGGGATGCACCGGCACGTAGCGGGGCACGCCCACGCGGCTGATCACCCGCCGGGTCCGCGGGTCGGCGCACACCAGCAGTATCGGCACGTCCGGCCAGGTGCTGACGTGCCAGCGCGCGCTGGTGAACA
>JAQTVU010000304.1 GCA_028706695.1 Mycobacterium sp. | reverse complement strand
GCGGTGCGACTGCAGCTTCATCCCGACATCCGGCTGTACTGTGCGATTCCCGCGGAGCGCTCGCTGACCGCGGAGACGCGGGTGCTGCTGCCCACCCAGGTCAGTCACGACGACGCCAGGTTCAACGTCAGCCGCGCCGCGTTGCTGGTGGTGGCGCTGACCGAACGCCCGGACTTGCTGATGGCCGCCACCGAAGACGTCCTCCACCAGCCGCAGCGTGGTCCGGCGATGCCTGCGTCGGGGGAATATTTGCGATTGTTACGGCGTCATAACCTGGCAGCGACGCTTTCTGGTGCAGGTCCTTCCCTGATCGTACTCAGCACAGAACCCAGCCTGCCCCGGGAAGCGGTGGAGTATGGGATCGCAAATGGATTTATCATCACTGAGCTGGCCGCCGGCGAAGCCGTTCGCTGGGGTCCGGGAGTCACAGTCGCCGGCTAATGCACGGCGCGGCCGGAGCGTTTGCTTGCTTCCGGCCAGAATGCGGGCTATCCTCGGAGCCGTCCAGCAATCGCAGCATCTGCATCTGCATCCATACTGCCTTGCCGCTAGGACACCACCAATTCTTCTCGTGGACGAGGTTCGCCGTTTCTTACGCCGATCCTGGCGCCGATCCCGGCGATCACCGTTGCAGAGCTGATTATTGGGCGCATTCGGCAACTGAGGCTGAGTACGCAACGAATCCCCGTGTGATGTGATCAGGCGGGGGAAGAAAGGAACTCCGTGACTGATACGGATCTCATCATCACGGCTGGCGAGAGCACCGATGGCAATCAGCTGTCAAATCGCGTGACCACAGAGACGCCAGACCGCAAAAACAACGCATTGCTTGGCTCGCTGTCCGCCATGGTGCTGCCGGAGCTGCGCGCGCTGGCCAATCAGGTCGGCGTCAAGGGCACGTCCGGCATGCGCAAGAACGAACTCATCGCCGCGATCAAGGGCACCGCGGGCAAGGCCAACGGCACATCGGCCGATTCGGCGCCCGAAGGCGATGGCAAATCCGACACCGCCGGCGCCGAGGCGCCGGCCCCACGGGTTGAGCAGGCCGAGGCGCCGGCCCCACGGGTTGAGCAGGCCGAGGCGCCGGCCCCACGGGTTGAGCAGAACGAGTCGACCGGGGCGCCGCGCCGGGAACGATGCGCCCCGTCTCGCGACGGCGCATCGACTACTCCAGACGGCGACCAGGATCCCGACGGCTCGGGTAGCGTGACCGCATCCCCGGCCACCGAGGCCCCGGCCGGTGACCGACCCGAGCGCCAACGCGGCGGCAAGTCCGACAAATCCGACAAGCCCGACAAATCCGACAAATCCGAGGAGCGCGGACAAGACGCGGGTGGCGACCAGAGCGGGGATCAGCAGAGCTGGGGCCAGCAATCGCGTGGCTCGAACCAGCAGGAAGACGAGGGCGACGGCCGTCAGGGCCGGCGGGGACGCCGGTTCCGCGACCGGCGGCGTCGCGGCGAACGCTCGAGCGAAGGCGCCGAAGCCGAACTGCGCGAGGACGACGTTGTCCAACCGGTGGCCGGCATCCTCGACGTGCTCGATAACTACGCGTTCGTCCGCACCTCCGGTTACCTGGCCGGCCCCCACGACGTCTACGTGTCGATGAACATGGTGCGCAAGAACGGCCTGCGCCGCGGCGACGCGGTGACCGGTGCGGTTCGAGTGCCCCGCGACGGCGAACAGCCCAACCAGCGCCAGAAGTTCAATCCCCTGGTGCGCTTGGACAGCGTCAACGGCGGCGCGGTGGAAGACGCCAAGAAGCGGCCCGAATTCGGCAAGCTGACGCCCCTCTACCCCAACCAGCGCCTTCGCCTGGAAACCACCCCGGAGCGGCTGACCACGCGGGTCATCGACCTGATCATGCCGATCGGCAAGGGCCAGCGCGCGCTGATCGTGTCGCCGCCCAAGGCGGGTAAGACGACGATCCTGCAGGACATCGCCAACGCGATCACCAAGAACAACCCGGAATGCCACCTCATGGTCGTGCTCGTCGACGAGCGGCCCGAGGAGGTCACCGACATGCAGCGTTCGGTCAAGGGCGAGGTCATCGCCTCGACGTTCGACCGGCCGCCGTCGGACCACACCTCGGTCGCCGAGCTGGCGATCGAGCGCGCCAAGCGCCTCGTCGAGCAGGGCAAGGACGTCGTGGTGCTGCTCGACTCGATCACCCGCCTCGGCCGCGCCTACAACAACGCGTCGCCGGCCTCGGGCCGCATCCTGTCCGGCGGTGTCGACTCCACCGCGTTGTATCCGCCCAAGCGTTTCCTGGGCGCCGCGCGCAACATCGAGGAAGGCGGGTCGCTGACCATCATCGCCACGGCGATGGTCGAGACCGGGTCCACCGGCGACACGGTCATCTTCGAGGAGTTCAAAGGCACCGGTAACGCCGAGCTCAAGCTGGACCGCAAGATCGCCGAGCGCCGGGTGTTCCCCGCGGTCGACGTCAACCCCTCCGGCACCCGCAAGGACGAGCTGCTGCTGTCGCCCGACGAGTTCGCCGTGGTGCACAAGCTGCGGCGGGGGCTGTCGGGTCTGGATTCTCACCAGGCCATCGACCTGCTGATGTCGCAGCTGCGCAAGACGAAGAACAACTACGAGTTCCTGGTCCAGGTGTCCAAGACCACACCCGGCTCGATGGACAACGACTAGCGCGGGCACCGCCGCCAACAGCTGGGCCGCGCACCCGACACGCCGAGCGCCGTCGACCTCGGTGGTCGGCGTCAGCGCCCGCCGGCCCGGCGCCGCCGGGAATGCGCGAGGGCATCCCGGTGTTTGGGGAGCTGGCGGCTGACCTGGCATAATCGAGTTTTGACTAGGCCAGAACCGCCTCAGGTTTGGCGTTCACGCCCGATGCCCGGAACCAAGCGGGGGCTGCGGGCGGCAAACAATCGAAGGCAAACAATCGAAGAGGACAGCATGAAATCTGACATCCATCCCGCCTACGAGGCGACCACGGTGTTGTGCGGGTGCGGCAACACCTTCGAGACCCGCAGCACCAAGCCGGGCGGTCGCATCGTGGTGGAGGTCTGCTCGCAGTGCCACCCGTTCTACACCGGCAAGCAGAAGATCCTCGACAGCGGCGGCCGGGTGGCCCGCTTCGAAAAGCGTTACGGCAAGCGCAAAGCGGCCGGCAAATAGCCAAGTTACCGACGCCCGAACTGTGCGCAGAGTTGCACAGGCCGGGCGTCGGTTCGCGTCTGCGCGACGAACTTGCCAAAGGAGGTGCGACATGACCCAGCCGGTGCAGGCCATCGACGTGCTGCTGGCCGAACACGCCGAGCTCGAGCATCGGCTGGCGGATCCGGAGTTGCACAGCAATCCCGCGGAGGCGCGCAAGGCCGGGCGCCGATTCGCCCGCCTGGCCCCGATCGTCGCCACGCACCGCAAGCTGGTGTCGGCGCGCGGCGACCTGGAGACGGCTCGTGAACTGGCCGCCGACGACTCCTCCTTCGCCGCGGAGGTCACCGCGCTGGAATCGCGGGTGGCCGAGCTGGACACCCAGCTCACCGACATGCTGACGGCCCGCGACCCGCACGACGCCGACGACATCCTGCTGGAGGTCAAATCCGGGGAGGGCGGCGAGGAGTCGGCGTTGTTCGCCGCCGACCTGGCCAGGATGTACATCCGCTACGCCGAGCGGCGCGGCTGGACGGTGACGGTGCTGGATGAGACCACCTCCGACCTGGGTGGCTATAAAGATGTGACGCTGGCCATCGCGGGTAAGGGCGACACGGTCGACGGCGTCTGGTCGCGAATGAAGTTCGAAGGCGGCGTGCACCGGGTCCAGCGCGTGCCGGTGACGGAATCCCAGGGACGGGTTCACACCTCGGCGGCGGGCGTCCTGGTCTATCCGGAGCCCGAGGAGGTCGCCGAGGTGCAGATCGACGAGTCGGATTTGCGCATCGACGTGTTCCGGTCGTCCGGCAAGGGCGGGCAGGGCGTCAACACCACCGACTCCGCGGTGCGGATCACTCATCTACCCACCGGGATCGTCGTCACCTGTCAAAACGAGCGGTCACAATTGCAGAACAAAACCCGCGCCCTGCAGGTGCTGGCCGCTCGTCTGCAGGCGATGGCCGAGGAACGGGCGTCGGCCGAGGCGTCGGCGGACCGGGCCAGCCAACTTCGGACCGTCGACCGCAGCGAACGCATCCGCACCTACAACTTCCCGGAGAACCGGATCGCCGACCACCGGGTCGGCTTCAAGGCGCACAACCTCGATCAGGTTCTCGACGGCGACCTCGACGCGCTTTTCGACGCGCTGCAAGCTGCTGACAAACGGGCCAGGTTGCAGCGGGCATGACGACTCGGCTGCGGCGCACGATCGACTCCGCGGCGGCGCTGCTCGCCGAGGCGGGCATCGATTCCGCGCGTTGTGACGCCGAACAGTTGGCCGCGCACCTGGCGGGCACCGAGCGCGGCAGGCTCGGCCTGCTCGAGGCGCCCGGCGAGGATTTCTTCGGGCG
>JAQTVU010000303.1 GCA_028706695.1 Mycobacterium sp. | reverse complement strand
GGTCACCTGATGACCAACGACGCGATCGTCCGCAGCGAGGGCAACGGCGAGGAAACCGAGGTTTTCGAGGGCATCATGGACGCGCTGTTCACCGGGGTGTGCGCGATCCACGGGCTGCGCGCCGGCTCGGACAACGATGGGGCCAACGGCCCACTGGCGAACAGCCGCACCGGATCAATCTACATCGTCAAGCCCAAGATGCACGGCCCCGACGAGGTGGCCTTCACGGCCGAGCTGTTCAGCCGGGTCGAGGAGGTGCTCGGGCTGCCGCAGGCGACTCTGAAGGTCGGCGTCATGGACGAGGAGCGGCGCACCACCGTCAACCTGAAGGCGTGCATCAAGGCCGTCGCCGATCGGATCGTGTTCATCAACACCGGCTTCCTGGACCGCACCGGCGACGAGATCCACACCTCGATGGAGGCCGGGCCGTTGGTGCGCAAGGGCACCATGAAGAGCCAGCCGTGGATCCTGGCCTACGAGGACAACAACGTCGACGTCGGCCTGGCCGCCGGCTTCGCGGGGCATGCCCAGATCGGCAAGGGAATGTGGACGATGACCGAGCTGATGGCCGACATGGTCGAGCAGAAGATCGCCCAGCCCCGCGCCGGCGCCAGCACCGCTTGGGTGCCGTCGCCCACGGCGGCCACGCTGCACGCGATGCACTACCACCAGGTTGACGTGGTGGCGGTGCAGAAGGAGCTGGCGGGCAAGAAGCGCACCACCATCGACCAGCTGCTGACCATCCCGCTGGCCAAGGAACTCGCCTGGGCCCCGAAGGAGATCCGCGAGGAGGTGGTCAACAACTGCCAGTCCATCCTCGGTTACGTGGTGCGCTGGATCGACCAGGGAGTCGGGTCCTCGAAGGTGCCCGACATCCACAATGTGGACCTGATGGAAGACCGCGCCACCCTCCGGATCTCCAGCCAGTTGCTGGCCAACTGGCTGCGCCACGGCATCATCGCCAGCGAGGATGTGCGGGCCGGCCTGGAGCGGATGGCCCCGATGGTGGATCAGCAGAACGCCGGGGACCCGGCCTATCTGCCGATGGCGCCCAATTTCGACGACAGCATCGCGTTCTTGGCCGCCGAGGAGCTGATCCTGTCCGGGGGGCAGCAGCCCAACGGCTACACCGAGCCGATCCTGCATCGGCGTCGGCGTGAGGCGAAGGCCCGTGCGACGCGCTCGGACTAGCCGCCAACTCCCGTCCGGGTCCGCCTGCGTCGGTGCGGCCGGCGACTAAACTTTGCGCCGAGTTCTCAACTCGCGGGACGAATTCGAGGGAAAGGCGGCGGACAGCGGTATGGGTAGGCACAGCAAGCCGGACCCTCGAAAATCCGTCGACGAGCCGTCCGACGACCGCAGTGCGGAGACCCCGTACCGGGGTTTCGGGACTGGCGCCAACGCGACCGGCGGCGTACCCCATACCGACGATGACGTTGACGGGATCGCCGGGGACGAGGCGTTCGGCGCCGCACCTGCCGACGACTACCCGGACTTCCCGCCGCGCCCCGCGGCCAAGACGCCCTCCGGGAGCCCGCCGCGGTCGCTGCTGCGTACCGGCCACCGGGGACTCGGCGACTGGCGGGGCGGCCACCGAAACGAGGGCGGGCGCCGCGGCGTCAGCATCGGGGTGATCGTGGCCCTAGTGTCGGTGGTCGTGGTGGTCGGCACGGTAATCGTGTGGAGCTTCTTTGGTCAAGCGCTGTCCAGCCGTTCGCACCGGGCCGCCGCGGCCTGTGTGGGAGGCACGGAGGCGGTCGCGGTCATTGCCGACCCGTCGATCGCCGGGCCCGTGCAGCAGTTTGCGGAAAGCTACAACTCGTCGGCCGGCCCGGTCGGCGACCACTGCATGGTGGTGAACGTCAAACCGGCCGGTGCCGACGCCGTGCTCGGCGGCTTCGGCGGCAAGTGGCCGGCCGAGCTGGGCGGCCGGCCGGCATTGTGGCTACCGGGCAGTTCGGTGTCGGTGGCTCGGCTCGCCGCCGCGGGGCAGACCACGATCAGCGACAGCCGGTCCCTGGTGACCTCGCCGGTGGTGCTGGCCGTCCGCCCTCAGCTCGAGCAGGCCTTGGCCAACCAGAGCTGGGCGGCACTGCCCGGCCTGCAAACCAACCCCAACGCGTTGGCCGGCCTGAACCTGCCGGCGTGGGGGTCGCTGCGGCTGGCGTTGCCGACGAGCGGCAACGGCGACGCGTCGCTGCTGGCCGGGGAGGCGGTGGCGGCCGCCTCGGTGCCGCCCGGCGTCCCGCCCACCCAAGGCGCCGGCGCCGTGCGCACGTTGCTGAGCGCGCAGCCCAAACTGGCGGACGACTCGCTCAACGAGGCGATGAACGCGCTGCTCAAGCCCGGGGATCCGGCGACCGCGCCGGTACACGCGGTGATCACCACCGAGCAGCAGCTGTTCCAGCGCGGTCGGTCGTTGCCGGATGCGAAGAAATCGCTGGACGGCTGGCTGCCGCCGGGGCCGGCACCGGTCGCCGACTATCCCACGGTGCTGCTCGGCGGCTCATGGCTCACGCGGGAGCAGATCGCGGCGGCCAGCGAGTTCGCCCGGTTCATGCGCAAGCCCGACCAGCTGGCGAAGCTGGCCGAAGCCGGCTTCCGCGTGAACGGTGTCAAACCGCCCAGCAGCCCGGTCACCACTTTCCCGGTGCTGCCCGCCACCCTGTCGGTGGGCGACGAGAGGATGCGCGCCACGCTCGCCGAGGCCATGGTCACCCCGTCGAACGGGTTGGCCGCCAGCATCATGCTCGACCAATCGATGCCCACCGACGAAGGCGGGAACACCCGGCTGGCCAACGTGATCGCGGCGCTGGACGACCGGATAAGAACCCTGCCGCCCACCGACGTCCTGGGGTTGTGGACGTTCGACGGCCACGAGGGCCGATCAGAGGTGGCGACCGGGCCGCTGGGCGACCTCGTCAACGGCCAACCACGCTCGGCGGCGCTGATGGCCGCCCTGGACAAGCAGTACTCGTCACCGGGCGGGGCCGTGTCGTTCACCACGCTGCGCCTGATCTACCAAGACATGCAGGCCAACTACCGCGCCGGCCAAACGAATTCGATCCTGGTGATCACGGCCGGGCCGCACACCGACCAAACCCTCGACGGGCCGGGGCTGCAGACCGTCATCCGCACCAGCGCCGACCCGGCCCGCCCGGTGGCGATCAACGTCATCGACTTCGGCGCCGATCCGGACCGGCCGACCTGGGAGGCCGTGGCCCAGCTCAGCGGCGGCGGCTACCAGAACCTGCCGACGTCGGCGTCCCCGGCCCTGGCCACCGCCGTCAACACGTTCCTGAGCTGACCAGCAGCTCGGCTCGAGACCCGGTCAGGCGCCCCGATCAGGCGAAAGCCTCCACCGGCGGGCACGAGCAGACCAGGTTGCGGTCGCCGTACGCGCCGTTGATGCGACGCACCGGCGGCCACACCTTGGGCCGGAAGCCCGTGCCGAGCGGGTAGGCCGCCTCCTGGCGGCTGTAGGGGTGCGCCCAGTCCGAGACCAGCAGGCATTCGGCGGTGTGCGGTGCGCCCCGCAGCGGATTGTCCTCGACGGGCCACTGCCCCGCGCCGACCCGGTCGATCTCGCCGCGGATGGCGATCATGGCTTCGCAGAACGCGTCGACTTCGGTCAGGCTCTCGCTTTCGGTGGGTTCCACCATCAGCGTGCCGGCCACCGGGAAACTCATCGTGGGCGCGTGGAAGCCATAGTCGGCCAACCGTTTCGCGACGTCGTCGACGGTCACGCCGGTAGACTTGGTGATGGCGCGCAGGTCCAGGATGCACTCGTGGGCGACCATGCCGTTCTGGCCGCTGTAGAGCACCGGGAAGTACTCGCCGAGGCGCCGGGCGATGTAGTTCGCCGAGGCGATGGCGGTAAGCGACGCCGCGCGCAGCCCCTCGGCGCCCATCATCCGGATGTAGGCCCAGCTGATCGGCAGGATCGAGGCGGATCCGTAGGGCGCCGACGCCACCGGATGCCCAGCGGGCAGTTCCGGGGCGAACGGGTGACCCGGCAGGAACGGCGCCAGGTGGGAACGCACCGCCACCGGCCCGACTCCCGGACCCCCGCCGCCATGGGGGATGCAGAAGGTCTTGTGCAGGTTCAGGTGGCTGACGTCGCCGCCGAACTTCCCCGGCCGGGCCAGCCCGACGAGCGCGTTGAGGTTGGCGCCGTCCACGTAGACCTGCCCGCCGGCGTCATGTACGACGGCGCAGACCTCGGCGACGTCGCGCTCGTAGACGCCATGCGTGGAGGGGTAAGTGATCATCAACGCCGCGAGGCGCTCGCCGTGCTCGCCGACCTTGGCGCGCAGGTCGTCGAGGTCGACGTCGCCGGCCCGACCCGGCTCATCGTGGCAAGCCACCACGACCACCTTCATACCGGCCAGCGCCGCCGACGCCGCATTGGTGCCGTGCGCGCTGGACGGGATCAGGCAGATGTTGCGATGCGGTTCGCCGCGGCTGGC
>JAQTVU010000302.1 GCA_028706695.1 Mycobacterium sp. | reverse complement strand
CGATCGCCATCGGGGGGTTCGCGGTGGATCGGCTGCACGGCATCTTCCCGATCGTCACGTCGTCGAAGCTCGATCCGCGGGGCAAGACCCCGCCCTACGCCGCCAAGAGCGCCACCTACGAGGTCGTCGGCCCCCCGGGCACGGTGGGCGTGGTCAACTGGATGGACGAGAACGCGCAGCCGCAGCAGACCAGCTTCACGACGCTGCCCTGGTCCCAGACCATCACGGCGCGGCTGCCCGGGATCTTTGCCTACGTGGTGGCACAGGGCGACAGCGACTACATCGGTTGTCGCATCACCGTGGATGGCAAGCTCGTTGACGAACAGCGCGCGGATCGCTACAACGCCCAGATCTCGTGCTTGGACAAGTCCGCGTGAGCGACAGCGCGGAACAGCCGTCATTCATCGCACGCACCATCCGCCGGCTGTCTGCCCCGATCATCCTCGTCTGGCTGGCGTTTGCCGTCGTGTTGAACGTATTCGTTCCGCAGCTGGAAAAGATTGCCACCGAAACCTCGGTCCCGTTGTCGCCCGTGGAGGCGCCGTCGGTTTCCGGCATGAAGAAAATCGGCCAGAAATTCAAGGAATACGATTCCGACAACCTGGTGCTGGTCACCCTGGTCGGCGACAAGCCGCTGGGCGAGGACGCCCACCGCTATTACGACGGCCTGGTTCGCCAGCTCAAGCAAGACAAAAGCGACGTCCAACACGTGCTGGACTTCTGGGGCCACCGTTTCACCGCGTCCGGCGTCGAAAGTTTCGACCACAAGGCCGCCTACGTCCAGGTCAATCTGGTCGGCAATCAGGGCGGCGCCCGGGGCAACAAGTCCGTTGAGGGCGTCCGGAAGATCGTCGATCGCTCGGTGCCGCCGAAAGGCGTCAAGGCCTACGTGGCCGGCCAGGGCGCGCTGACCGCCGACACGATCGAGGCCGGCGACAAAAGCATGGCCAAGATGACGCTGATCACGATCGTCGTCATCGCCATCATGCTGCTTTTCGTCTACCGGTCGATCATCACGGTGCTGCTGACGTTGTTCATCGTGTTCATCGAGCTTTTCGTCGCCAGGGGGTTGATCGCGCTCCTCGGGCTGCACCAACTCATCGAGCTGTCAACCTTTGCCGTGAACCTGTTGACGGCGTTGGCGATCGCCGCGGGCACGGACTACGCGATATTCATCGTCGGCCGCTACCACGAGGGCCGAAGCGCGGGCATGGACCGCGAGGCCGCCTACTACGACACCTTCAGAGGCGTGTCGCATGTCATTCTCGGTTCGGGGCTGACCATCGTGGGGGCCACCTTCTGTCTGCGCTTCACCAGGCTGCCCTACTTCAACTCGCTGGGTCTGCCGTGCTCGATCGGGCTGCTGTCGTTGGTCGCCGCCGCGCTGACGCTGGGGCCCGCCGTGCTCACCGTGGCCAGCCGGTTCGGCCTGCTAGACCCCAAGCGGGAGTTCAACTATCGGCGGTGGCGCCGGGTCGCAACGGCCATCGTCCGTTGGCCCGCACCGATTCTGGCGACCGCGCTGACGCTTGCCGTCGTCGGCGCGTTGGGACTGGCCGGTTTCAATCCGCTTTACAACGAGCGCTATTACCTGCCCGGCCACATCGCGTCGAAGAAGGCATACGACGCGGCCGGTGCGCATTTCTCCGAGGCCCGGCTCAATCCCGATCTGCTGATGATCGAGACCGACCACGACCTGCGCAATCCGACCGATCTGCTGGTGCTGGACAGGGTGGCCAAGAACATCTTCCACCTGCCGGGCATCGAACGGGTGCAGAGCATCACCAGACCGCTGGGTCCGCCGATCGAGCACGGATCGGTGCCGTTTCAGGTCAGCGTGCAGAGCGCTCCGATCAGAGACAACCTGCAGTATCTCAAAGACCGGGTGGCCGACACGCAAAAGACGGTGCGCGAGCTCGACACGATGATCTCGATTCTCGAGCGCCTGTGCTCGGTGACCCAGAACCTGGCCAGCGCCACCGACGACAGCGCTAAGACGACGGCCGACACCGCCGCCATCATGGATGAATTGCGCGACCACATCGCCGACTTCGACGATTTCTGGCGGCCGCTGCGCAGCTACTTCTATTGGGACAAGCACTGCTTCGACATCCCGATCTGCTGGTCTTTCCGCTCGCTGTTCGACGCCCTGGACGGGTTCGACAAGCTTTCCGAGCAATTCCATCTCCTCACCGGCGACCTGACGCGCACGGCGGCTGCCACGCGCCAGATACTGGGGCTGATCCCGCCGATGATCGAGACCACCAAGTCGATCAGGAACATCACCAACACGCTCTACAGCACGTTCGACAGCGTGGTCATACAGCTGGATCGGCTGACGGACACCAATTCGATCATGGGTATGGCCTTCGACGACTCCAAGGTCGACGAGGTCTTCTACCTGCCGCCGGAGGTCTTCAATAATCCGGATTTCCAGTTGGGCCTGCGCTTGATGGTGTCGCCGGACGGCAAGGCGGCGCGGTTCATCATCACCCATGCCGTCGATCCGGCGACCACCGAGGGCATCTCCACCGTCGACGCCGAGCGCCAAGCCGCCCGGGAGGCGTTGAAGTTGACTTCGCTGTCGGACGCCAACATCGAACTGGGCGGCACCGCAGCAACTTACAAGGACATCGCCGACGGCGCGAAATTCGACCTGATGATCGCCGGGGTCGCCACGATCACGCTGATCTTCATCATCATGATCCTGATCACCCGAGCTCTGGTTGCCGCGTTCGTGATCGTGGGGACGATCGTGATGTCGCTGGGCGCCGCGTTCGGCTTCTCGACGCTGTTGTGGCAGCACATCCTGCACTTTCAACTCCACTGGGTGGCTTTGGTTTTCGCATTGATCGTGCTGCTGGCCGTGGGATCTGACTACAACTTGATGCTGGTTTCCCGATTCGAGGAGGAGATCGGCGCGGGACTCAAGACCGGGATCATCCGCGGCATGGGCGGCACCGGACCGGTCGTCACCGCCGCGGGTATGGTGTTCGCCTTCACGATGATCTCGATGACCACCAGCGATCTGCGCTCCATCGGCCAGTTCGGCTCGACGATCGGCATCGGTCTGCTGTTCGACACCTTGGTGGTGCGCTCGCTGATCACCCCCTCGATCGCCACCCTGCTGGGACGCTGGTTTTGGTGGCCGAGGATTGTGCGGACTCGCCCGGCCAGTCAGATGCTTCGCTCCGTCGGCCCCAGGCCGTTGGTCCGGGCGCTGCTACGAGATCCGCGGTGACGCCCCCCGGCTTCCCGGCGACCCTGGCTTCCCGGCGCCCGTGGCTTCCCGGCGACCCTGGCTTCCCGGCGCCCGTGGCTTCCCGGCGCCCGTGGCTTCCCGGCGCCCGCGAGCGTAACGCTGCTGCGAAAATCGGCGCCCAATTTCGCCGTGGCGTTACGCTCGCGCGGGTTTTCGCCCCCGCGGTGCGACAATCGGACGGTGAACCCGGTCGAGCAGCGGATCGCCGAAGCCGTCGGGGCGCTGCGGCGCCACGGCGCGGTCTTCGCCTACCTGCACGGCAGCCGAGCCCGGGGCACCGCGCGCGAAGATTCCGATGTCGACATCGCGGCCTACTTCGACGGAGCAGCGCCGCAGGCTTTCGAGGTGCTGCTACCTGCGGGTGTCGACTTATTGGTGCTCAACCGCGCTCCCCTGGAACTCGCCGGCCGGGTCGCGCTGCACGGCAAGCTGCTCTTCGAGCAGGACCGCGGCGCCCGGGTGGTGTGGGAGGCCACGACCCGCAAGATCTATCTCGACGAGCTGCCGCGGCTGACGCGGGCCCATCGCGAATTCGCGGAAGCGGTGCTGCGCAGTGGTGGATGAAGTCCGCATCCTGCGGCTGCTCCGCGCGATCACCGACGACCTCCATCTTTTGCTTCAGGAATCCACGGCCGATCCGGCGCGGCGCGCCGATCCGTTGTGGTTACGTGGCGTGAAGTACACGTTCATCACGTCGATCGAAGCGTGTATCGACATCGCCCAGCACATCTGCTCGGCGCAGGGGTGGGGGCCCCCGGCGGATAACGGCGATGCCATGAACGTGCTTGGGCGCCACGGGGCCCTCACGGCCGACCTGTCCGACGCCATGCGCAAGGCCGTCGGATTTCGCAACGTGCTGGTGCACGACTACGTCGAGGTGTCAGACGCGATCGTGGAGTCCAGGCTGGCTGATCTGCGCGACCTGGAGCGGTTCGTCGAGCAGGTGAGCGCCCTGCTGTCCCGCGGTCGGGAGGTCCGTCCCTGAAACCGCCTCCCGCGCGGGATGTTCCACGGTTGGCGTTCTGTCGGTGTGCGGTTCGAGGCTGAGTTGCTTGGCCGCGCTCGTCGCCGACGGCCTCGACCCCCGGCGTGACGCCGAGGCGCTCGATGCGAACCGGACCATGCGCGCCGCCACAGATCCACGCTGCAGACCTGAAGCACTGCTCCTCGAGGCGAGATGGCCACGCCCACTGGGACGTTCGAAACATCGCCCACCGATGGCAC
>JAQTVU010000301.1 GCA_028706695.1 Mycobacterium sp. | reverse complement strand
GCAAGTGAAGTGGTCATGGTGACCTGACGTCCAGTGGATCATCTGAGTGTGAGGGTTCGGAGCTAATGCTCTTGAATTAAGCGGCGGACGGCTCAACTCATCCCAGACCAGCTGATTCTCAACGCCCTTCACGCTACACCCGGTGGACTGCTCGTATCGGCCTACCGAATCAACTTCGCGCCGCGTGGGGTGACTGAACCAGGCACGGCGACTGTTGAGACGAACTGTTGAGCGCACGAGGCGGTGCGCGTTCGCACAAGCACAGATCGAAACGCCTCGCCGGTTTCTGATCCGCGATAGTGTGGGTCTCGGTGCTTGGTGCTGGCGACGCTATTATTGTTCTGACAACCGTCTCGTGACGGTTGCGCCACAGGTAGGGCGCTGGAGTTCGGTGGCGATTCCCAGCTCCGCCAAGACTATCCAAGACTATTGAGCACAGGTGACGGAGTTGACCGAGGACGCCGACGGGTTACCGTTGGGATCGCTGAGCCCGCAGCAAACCAGTGCTGATGTAGCTGACTTGCGGGCCGGGATCGACGACCTGGCGGGCTTGGTGGCCGGCAGCCTGGGGTTACCTGAGTTGCTGGCTGAGGTGTCGAAGTTTGCGGTGCACGCGATACCGGGCGCCGAGGGCGCCGGGGTGACCTTGTTGCGGGTCGACCGGGTGGGCAACATGGTGGAGGCGTTGGCCGCCAGTGCGCCTTTTGTCTCCGAGATCGACGAGATTCAGTACGTGACTCTCAAGGAGGGACCCTGCATCACCGCGGCGCTGGAGCGGCGCACGGTGCGGTCCGGGTCGTTGGGCGGGGAGAAGATGTGGCCGCGATTCGGCCCCCGGGTGGGCCGCCTGGGCGTGCACAGTGCGCTGTCGTTGCCGCTGCTGCTGTCGGGTCGGGCGATCGGGGCGATCAATGTCTACGCCCACGGCAAAGACGTCTTCGAGGAGCACGCCGCCGAACTGGGGGAGCTTTTCGCCAAGCCTGCGGCGGTGGCGGTGCACAACGCCCAGATCCTCGCGCATGCGTTGGCGCTGACCGCCCAGTTGCAGACGGCGCTGTCGACGCGCCCGATGATCGATCAGGCGATCGGCCTGATCCGGGGACGCAGCGGGCGCAGCGCCGAGGAGGCGTTCACTCAGTTGCGGGCGATCAGCCAAGCGGAACACCGCAAATTGGCCGACGTGGCCCAACGCATGGTCGATGAAGCCGCGCGCCGCGCCCGCGCCCGACGCGACCCGACCTGAGCCCGAACCGCCATTCGATACACGGCCTAACTGGTCGCTGCGCGGTGTGACGCGCGTAGGTTGGAGGGCGGGGAACAGTAAGCGCGATGAGTCCTGGCTCGCGTCGCGCGTTCCCCACCGAGCAGGGCGACTCGTCTGTTCGGCACCGGCAGGCTCGATCCGCGCTCGGGAGCGCCCAGCGGAGCAATCCTTCCATGGAGATCGGTGCGGCCCTCGCCGCCGAGTTGGGCATCCTCACCGCCGCCCTGGATGAGCCCGGCGCCGATGTGATGCACAGTCTGCACCAATTGGGTGTCGACGCCCAAGCGGCCGTGCCCAGCTATCTCGGGCTGAGCGTGACCGTCGACGGCAGTGATCCGCCCTTCGCGTTCACCACCCTTGAGGACGGCGCGGCCGACGATCTTCACACCTCGCTTCGGCTGACGCTGCCCGGCGTCGGTGAGGGCCGGGCAGCGCCGTCGGTTGCCCTCATCCTCTATGCGAGCACACCGGGAACCTTTGTGGACCTCGCCGCAGATCTGGCGTGGCTAACCGGCCGCCCGCCCAGCGATTTCGCGCTCGATCGGCATCTCAGTGTCCCCGCCGGGTCGGACACGGGGACATATCTGCGCACGGCGTCGGTCGTCAATCAGGCGATCGGTGTCCTCATCGGCCGCGGCTACACCCCGGGGCAAGCTGATCGAGAACTGAACACCCAGGCGGATAGCGCGGGCATCGATCGACACACCTCCGCCCAGTTCATCCTCGACACGCTCACTGGCGAGGACCCGGCCGACGCCGGGCGGGCCGACCGGGAGCCCAACATCGGTTGAGTGTGTTAAACGGCGCGGCGGGCTGCTGCGCCTGCGCCATGTGGTGTCAGGGATGTTGAGATTCCGGCCAGTCCGGGACGAGATCAGCTGTCCGCCGCTGTCCTCGCCTCGCCCCCGTACCGACCGCGGCCCCTCTTTACGCTTGGTTCGGCGGACGCTGACGAGAAGATTGACGCGAGGTGCGTTTGGAAGGTGAGCGGTCAGGACGCCTCCTCGAGGGTGACGTGGTAGCCCATGGCTTCGAGTTGGTGGACAGCGTTGTTTCGCGCTTTCTGGGGGTTGAGCCGGGTGAAGTAGTCCCCGCCGGGATCGCGGTAGCCCGTGTTGGTGGTGGCGATGTTCCAGATCGCGACCAGTAGGGCGCGTTGCACGGCGACGTTGGCCCGCAGGGGGCCGCGGCGGACAGCGATCCGGCGATACTTGGCCGCCAGGTAGGTGTCGTGGGTTGTGGGAGATCGACATGGCCGCGGTGCCCAGGGCCCCTTGGAGATAAGGGTTGCCCGGCCGGGTGCGCCGCGACTTGACCTTGCCGGCGGATTCGTTGTTGCCCGGGGTCGTGCCCGCCCACGACGCAAGATGTTGAGCGGTTGGAAATTTTGTCATGTCAGCTCCGGTCTCGGCGACAACGACGTCGGCAGTGAATCCGCCGATACCGGGGATGGTGCAGATTAGATCGCGGAAGCCGCGAAAGGGTTCCATCACCACCTCGATCCGCTCGGTGAGTGCGTCTATAGCCGCGGTGTGTTGATCGATCAGGTCCAGGTGCATGCGGGTCAGGAACGCGTGGTGGGCGGTGAACCGACCGTAGAGGGCTTCGGTCAGTTGCGGGATTTTTCTGCGTAGCTGTTTCTGAGCCAGATCGGCCCTGGCTGCCGCGTCGGTCTGACCGGCGAGCAACGCCTCCAGCATCGCCCGTGACGACTTGCCGTTGAGATCGGCGGCGACCGAGGACAGTTTGATTCCGGCGTCTTCGAGGAGTTTCTCCAACCGCTGGATCTCGCGGGTGCGTTCTCGCGTCACGGCGGTGCGGGTGCGGGTCAAATCCCGAAGTTGCCGGATCGGCTCGGGAGGAACGAACGACCCGCGGACCAGACCATGAGCGCCGAGCTGCGCCAGCCAGGTGGCATCCGCGACATCAGTCTTACGGCCCGGCAGATTCTTGACGTGTCGAGCGTTGACCAGCATCACCTCCACCCCGGCCAGGTCCTCCAGCAGGTAGTAGAACGGCTTCCAATAGTCACCGGTAGCCTCCATAACTACACACGTAACCTTTTGTGCGACAAGATAATCGCGCATCGCCATGATCTGGCGGGTAGTGGCTCCATAGGTGTTCACTGTTTCGCTGGTCTTGCGCCGGCCAGCGCCGTTGATCCGAACGCAGACTTTGGCGTCCTTCTTGGAAATGTCCAGGCCCGCGCAACGCGGATGAATGACGTCCACGGCCCAACTCCTTTTCTCTCGTAGCCCTGTGAAGATGTCCGTCGTGGGGAGGGCAGGAGAGTCGGAAGTCTGACGCACGGGCTCGAGGCACCAATCCACGGTTCCCGTGGAAGCCCTCCGCCACCATGCTGACTTACAGGCTCAAGGCACCAAGGTCTTTACGGGGACGACCACGACGAACACCGATAATGGTCCCGCCGCACCCGACGCGAGCACAACAGGTGACCACAGGCGAATCTTCGCAAACCACGGTGCGCCCTCAGCGCCGGTCTGCTGACTTGGGCTTCCGACATATCCCTCTGCAAGCCGTGCTCGTCGTGGATCTCGCCGAACCGTGAACCCCCACGCGCGCAGCCGCCAGGCTCATCGACGAGGTCAATCGCTGGACCCGGCGGGGAAACGCGGTGCAGAATCCCGGAGTGGTGAGCCACCATTCCAGCCAGGACGGCACGCATCTGCGGATCGTTCATTAACTCCGAGCTACCGGCTGTACGACTACCGCTGCGCTGTGTGCATAGCCACCGAGTTGATCGACGGAGATTCCTTCGACAAGTCGTGTAGGCGCACTAACGAAATGCTCATGCCAGCGAAGGTTGACGAAGTCGAGGCCCGAGAGCCTCGCCCCGCGTTGACCTACCGGGGGCCTTCGACGGGGGCTGTGCTGGTACGTTGTCCAGCGCGCGACCAGCGCCCGAACGGGGAGACTCGCTTGCGGCGATCAGCGGCGTGCTCCGGATCGACCGTTCGGCCAGGGGCTGCGCCGACCTGCTGGCGTTCGAGCTGTCGGTCGCGATCGCGGTTTAGAAACGCCGTCTCGCGTTGCGACCTTTTGAGTTCGCGTCGGGCGTCTTGCCCGCGAGTCGCGGTGCGCCGGGCACCGGCCAGCAACACACAAAGCCCGAGCATCGCGACCGCGCCGATCACGATCCCGAAGAGAAACAACGTGCCGGTCGATCCGGTCAGGTGAAAGCCGAATACGGCGAAGTTCTCGGTCA
>JAQTVU010000300.1 GCA_028706695.1 Mycobacterium sp. | reverse complement strand
CTCACGCTGCCGCAGCAGCCTTTTCCATTCCTCCTCGGCCGCGCGGGCCTCCTGTCCGAGGCGGCCCAGCTGCTCGTACATCGCCGAGATGGCGGTGTCCGACTCGTTGAGCGCGGCCAGCGCCTGCTCGGCGGAGTCCTGCCGGGCCGACTGCTCGGTCAGGGCGCCGGACAGGGCCGCGGTCAGTTCGGCCACCCGCGTCTCGGCGGCGGCCAGCTCGCTGCTGGCCTTGTCGATCTCCGAGGCGATCTCCAGCGTGGACAACTTGCGGTCCGACCCGCCGGTCACCCAGCCCGCGCCCACCAGGTCGCCGTCGAGGGTGACCGCCCGCAGCTGCGGGCGGTCCGCCACCAGGTCCAGCGCCGCGGCCAGGTCGTCGACCACCGCGACGCCCGACAACATCGCCGTCAGCGCGCCGCGCAGCCGCCCGGGCGCGTCGATCAGTTCCAGTGCCCACACCGCTTCGCCGGGAAGCTCGGCGGCCGGCGGCGGCTCCTGGACCGGCCAGTCGCCCAGCATCAGCGCCGCCCGGCCGCCGTCGGCCTCCTTCAGGGCGGCGACCGCGGATCGGGCCGCACCGAGGCTCTCGGCGGCCAGCGCGTCGGCCGCCGAACCGAGCACCGCGGCCACCGCCGCCTCGTAGCCGGATCGGACCTTGACCATCTTGGCGATCGGCCCCAGCAGCCCCGCGCCGTGGTGTTGCGCCAGCCATGCCGCCCCGTTCTTGCGCTCCAGGCCCACCGAAAGCGCCTCGATGCGGGCCCGCAACGAGGCCACCAGCCGTTCGGCGTCCCGCTCGGCGGACTGCAGCTCGGCGACGCGTGCGTCGGCCAACCGCAGCGCGGCCACGGTCTGTTCGTGGTGTTCGTCGAGGCCCGTCTCGCCCTCGTCGAGTTCGCCGGCGCGCCCCTGCGCGGTTTCAAATTCCGCGCGGGTCTGCTGCGCGCGGGCCGCGCCGTGCTCGATGCGCTCCGACAGGCGTGCGATGCTGTCGTCGATCGATTCCACGCGCGCCCGCATGGTCTCCACCTGGCCGGCCAGCCGCGCGAGGCCCTCGCGCCGGTCGGCCTCGGCCCGGACCGCGGCCAGATGGGCCCTGTCGGCCTCGGCCGCCTCGCGCTCGCGCTCGGCGAGCTCCGCGCGGGCGGCCTGAAGCCGGGCGCGCGCCGCGGCCAGCTCGGCCAGCAGCTGCTGCTCGGCGGCCTCGACCCGCTGTGCCTCGGCCTCCATCGCCTCGGGGTCTTTGCCGCTGCCGGTCACCGGCTCGGCCTCGAGATGCTGGGCACGCTCGCTGGCGATGCGCACCGTGGCGGCCACCCGCTCGGCCAGGGCGGACAGCCCGAACCAGGTTTGCTGCACCGACTCGGCCCGGTGCGACAGCGCGGCCAGCGCGGCCTCGTGGGCGGTCAGCTCCTCGGCGGCGACGGCCAGGCGGGCGGCGGCCTCGTCGTGCTCGCGGCGCATGGCGGTCTCGGCCTCGAAGATCGCGTCGCGCTCCACCCGCCGGCTGACCAGGTCGTCGGCGGCCAGCCGCAACCGGGCGTCGCGCAGGTCGGCCTGGATTCGCGCGGCCCGCTGCGCCATTTCGGCTTGCCGGCCCAGCGGCTTGAGCTGGCGGCGCAGCTCGGCGGTCAGATCGGTGAGCCGGGCCAGGTTGGCCGACATCGCGTCGAGTTTTCGGAGCGCCTTCTCCTTGCGCTTGCGGTGCTTGAGCACGCCGGCGGCCTCCTCGATGAACGCCCGGCGATCCTCGGGCCGCGACTGCAGGATCTCGTCGAGCTTGCCCTGCCCGACGATCACGTGCATCTCCCGGCCGATCCCGGAGTCGCTGAGCAGCTCCTGAACATCCATCAACCGGCAGCCGCCGCCGTTGATCTCGTACTCGCTGGTGCCGTTTCGGAACATCCGCCGCGTGATCGACACCTCCGAGTACTCGATCGGCAACGCGTTGTCGGAGTTGTCGATGGTGACGGTGACTTCGGCGCGGCCCAGCGGGGCCCGCGAGGAGGTGCCGGCGAAGATGACGTCTTCCATCTTCCCGCCGCGCAGCGTCTTGGCGCCCTGCTCGCCCATCACCCAGGCCAGCGCGTCGACCACGTTGGATTTGCCGGAGCCGTTGGGGCCGACGACGGCGGTGATGCCCGGCTCGAACCGCAGAGTCGTCGGTGCGGCGAAGGATTTGAACCCCTTCAGCGTCAGACTCTTGAGGTACACGACGTGCCAGGATACCGCCGAATTCGGCGGCTACCGCTCACAAAACCCGGTGAACCGTTCCTGTGGCTGCGACCAGTCGGCGACCACCTTGTCCACCCGGCCGGGCGTGCCGCCGCCGTTGAGCAGGGCCAGCAGTTTCTCGCCGGCCTCGCGCGGGCCGTCGGCGACCACCAGCACCCCTCCGTCGGGCTGGTTGGCCGCGTAGCCGGTGAGGCCGAGCTCCAGCGCCCGGCAGCGGGTCCACCAGCGAAACCCGACGCCCTGGACCCTGCCGTGCACCCAGGCGGTGAGCCGCACGTCAGGACCCGGCATCGGTTACCCCGAAGTTCACGGTGGTGCCGGACGTGAGCGTGCGCCCGACGGTGCAGGCCCGGTCGATGGCCCGGTTGACCACGGTCCGCAGGCGCTCCTTCTCCTCCTTGGACAATCCGGACAGGTCGAGCTCGAGGGTCTCCTCGAGCAGCGGATACCGCTGCTGCTCGCGGTCGGCGGCGCCGCGGACCCGGATCACGCCCCGGTAGTCGTCGCCGAGCCGGCGCGACAACGGATGATCGGTGGACATCCCGGCGCACGCGGCCAGCGCGATCTTGAGCAGCTCACCGGGGGTGAACACGCCGTCGGCGTCTTCCGATCCCACCTGGACCTGGGCGCCGCGCGAGCTGCGGCCGGTGTAGCGGTAAGTGCCGATGCGTTCGACCCACAGTTCGGTCATGACTTCTTTCTACCGGGCCGTCATCGGTGTCTGCTGCCGGGCCGGCGGTGCGGCCACGGCGGGAATTTCGCCGCAAGGCCGCCGGGGGCCGCGCACTCAACGCCGCGAGCGCACCCCCGAATCGCGAGGCCGCGGCTGGCATTTCGGGCAGTAGAACGACGAGCGGTTCATGAATTTCTCGCGCCGCATCGCCGCGCCGCAGCGCCGGCAGTCCTGCCCTTCGCGGCCGTAGGCGTCCAGCGATCGGTCGAAGTAGCCCGGCTCGCCGTTGACGTCGACGTACAGCGCGTCGAAGGAGGTTCCGCCCTGGGCCAGCGCGTCGCGCAGCACGTCGGCGGCCGCGTCCAGGACGGCGGTCAGCCGCCCGCGGCTCAGCGTGGCGGCGACGCGGGCGCCGTGCACCTTGGCCCGCCACAGCGCCTCATCGGCGTAGATGTTGCCGATCCCGGAGACCACCTGCTGGTCGAGCAGCTGGCGCTTGACCTCGGAACGCTTGCCACGCAACACCTGCACCACGGCGTCGACGTCGAAGCGCGGGTCCAGCGGGTCGCGCGCCAGGTGGGCGACCGGCAGCGGCACCACGGCGCCGTCCACGTCGACCAAATCGGCCAGCATCCACCCGCCGAAGGTGCGCTGGTCGGCGAAGCTCAGCACGGTGCCGTCGCCGAGCAGCGCGGAGATCCGCACGTGCTCGGCGCGCGGCACGGCCCCCAGCAGCATCTGCCCGCTCATGCCGAGGTGCACGACCAGCGCCGTGTCCGGCTGGCCCGGGCCGTCGAGCAGCAGCCACAGGTACTTGCCGCGCCGACCGGTCCCGGTGATCCGGGCGCCGAGCAGCCGCGAGGTCAGGTCGGCGGGACCGGCCTCGTGGCGGCGCACCGCGCGGGGGTGGTGCACACGGACCGCGGTGATCGTCTTGTCCACCACCTGGGACTGCAAGCCGCGCCGCACCACCTCGACTTCGGGCAGTTCGGGCATCTAACCGGACGTTTGCCCCGCCGTGTCGAGGACTTCCAGCGCCTTCCAGGCCGCCGCCGCGGCCTTTTGCTCGGCTTCCTTCTTGGAGCGGCCGACGCCGGACCCGTATTCGACGTCCATCACGACGACCACCGCGGTGAATTCCTTGTCGTGGTCCGGGCCGGTCGAGCTGACCACATACGACGGCGAACCCATGCCGCGCGCCGCGGTCAGCTCCTGCAGACTGGTCTTCCAGTCCAGCCCGGCTCCCAGCGTGGGCGCGGCGTCCAGCAGCGCGCCGAACAGACGCAGGATGACCTCACGCGCCGTGGTGATCCCGTGCTGCAGGTAGATCGCGCCCAGCAGCGACTCCATGCCGTCGGCCAGGATGCTGGACTTGTCGGCTCCCCCGGTGTTCGCCTCGCCGCGGCCCAGCAACAGGTGAACGCCCAGCCCTTCCTCGCACAGGTTGCGGGCAACGTCGGCCAGCGCCTGGGTGTTGACCACGCTGGCACGCAGTTTGGCCAGATCGCCCTCGGAACGGTCCGGGTGACGGTGGTAGAGCTCATCGGTGATGGTCAGGCCCAAGACGGCGTCGCCGAGGAATTCCAGGCGTTC
>JAQTVU010000299.1 GCA_028706695.1 Mycobacterium sp. | reverse complement strand
TTTCGACGAGTTCCCCAAGTACGCGGCCTCGTCGCGCCGCCTGGTCGGCATCCGATCGGAGCAGGCGCTCGAACTGTTCCACCAGACCGTATCGATGAAGTCGGTCGGCAACCTCAACGATTTCGTCCGCGACCACATGCTCGAACCCAGCGATGCCGGTGCGCGCATCGTGGACATCATCGCCCATTTCGACGACCTGACGAAGGCTCACGACGCCGTCAAGCGCGCACGAGAGCAGCTCGAGGCGCTCGAGCCCGTTGCGCAGACCGCGGCGAAATACGAAGCCGCGTTGGCAGAGCGTGCATCGCTAGAGCGGGAGAGATCAGCCGTCCGGCTCTTCATTGCCGAACGTCGCTCCGAGCTGCTGGCGGAGGAGATCGCCGCGCTGGCTGCCGAGGGTTTGGATTTGTTGAAGGAACAGGACACCGCAAAAGCCAAGCAGCAGAACCTGAACCGCGAACACGACGCGCTCATCGAGGAGCGCGCCAAGGCGGGTGGGGACCGCATCGGTGAATTGGAGCGGCTCGCTGAGCAGGCCAGGGTCCAGGCGCAGCGCCGCCGCGTTGCCCGGGTCCGGTTCGACGCCGCCGTCGCCGAGGCCGGGCTGGAGTCGGTCACCGACCGGAAGGGTTTTGCCGCGCTGTCGGCTCTGGTGGCCACCGGACGTTCGCGACTGACCGCGGAAAAGCGCGGCCTCGACGCGGCCGGCGCGGATGCGATCGGGCGTGAACGGGAGTTACAACGGCAGTGCGGTGTCGTCACCGACGAGCTCACGAGCCTCGAGCAGCGCACCAGCAACCTGCCCGTCGAGCAGGTCGAGGTGCGCGCGGAGTTGTGCGCGGCTCTCGGGTTGACGCCGGAAGACCTGCCCTATGCCGGCGAACTTCTCGACATACGCGACGAGCGCTCCGAGTGGCGCGGCGCCGCAGAACGGGTGCTGCGCGGGTTTGCGCTCTCGCTGCTGGTGCCCCAGCGGCATTACGACACCGTTGCCGAATGGGTGAACGGGCGCAGGCTCACCATCCACGGCCGGGGCGGCAAATCCATCGGTGCCAAGCTCGTGTACGAAAGGGTTGCCCGGCAACGGGTTCCGCTGCAATCGCCCGGGCATGAGGGGCTATGGCTCGCCGACTGCCTCGAGGTCAAGGACGGGCCTTTCCGCCAGTACCTCCTCGACGAGCTCACGAAGCGGGCCGATTATCGATGCGCGTCGAGCCTCGAGGAGTTCCGCGGCCAGCGGCGCGCGGTGACCCGCGAGGGCCAGGTGCGCTCGGGGGAACGCCACGAGAAGGATGACCGGCACCGCGTCGAGGACCCTCGTCGCTGGGTCCTCGGCTGGGCCAACGAGCGAAAGATGGCCGCGCTTCGCGACGAACTCGGCGAGCTGGAAGACAAGCTCGCGACGGCCGCGGCCGAATTTGCGAGGCTCGACGCGCAGCGGGATGCGGTGCAGGCAAAATTGCAGGCCCTCGCCCGCATCGAGGAGTACCACTGCTGGGACGACCTCGACGTCGACGAGGCCGAATCGCGTGCGAACGGTCATGACGCCGAACGGGCCCGCCTGCTGGTCGGCTCCTCGCGCCTGGAGGAGATCGCGCGGGCGCTCGTCGGCAACGACGAGCAGGCCAAGGTCGTGGGCGAGTTGATCGAGAAGCTCACGGGCAGGCTCGCCACCACGGCCGCGGCGAAGCACCAAGCGGAGCAAAGAAAGAAGCGTGACGACGAATTCGTCGCCGCGCAGCAGGGGCAGGATCTGGCGACCGCCCGGGCATCGTATGCGGCCCTCGACGCACGGCTTCGGGACAACCGCCCGGTGCGGGCGGCGGACTGCGCGGAAACCGAGACGACGCTGTCGGCCGATCTGCACCAGCGCATCGAGCGTCTCACCGGCCAACTCAACGGCTACGCGCTCAACCTGGGCCAGTACATGAGCGAAGTGTTGCGCCGCTGGCCCGAGCTCCGCGCGGACATGGACGCCAATGTCGAATCCCGCCAAGAATTTCTGTCGTTCCGCGAGCGCGTCGCAACCGATGACCTTCCGCGTTTTGAGGCCGAGTTCAAGGAGCAGCTGAACAAGAACGCCATCCAGGAGCTGGCGGGCTTCAACAATTGGCTTTATCGGCAGGCCTCGGCCATCGACGAGCGGGTCGACCGCATCAACGAGGCGCTGGGCGCGGTGCCCTACAACCCGGGCCGCTACATCCGGTTGGAGAAGGAGGCCACCGCCAACCAGGATGTCGCACAGTTCCGCTCGGACCTGCGCAACCTGACCAACGACAGCCTCGCGCTCGACGGCGACCAGTACTCCGAGCAGCGCTTCCTCGACGTCAAGCGCGTCATCGAGCGATTCCGCGGCCGAGAGGGCTACGCCGAATCCGACAAGAACTGGACCCGGCGCGTCACCGACGTCCGCAATTGGTTTGTCTTTTCTGCCTCGGAGCGCGACGTGGAGACGCACGAGGAATGGGAGCACTACAGCGACTCCGATGGCAAGTCCGGCGGCCAGAAGGAGAAGCTCGCCTACACGATCCTGGCAGCCTCCCTGGCCTACCAATTCGGCCTCGAATGGGGAGCGGAGCGGTCACGTGACTTCCGATTCGCCGTCATCGACGAGGCATTCGGGCGCGGCTCGGATGTTTCCACGCGCTACGCGCTGCAGCTCTTCGCGACCCTCGGGTTGCAACTTCTGGTGGTCACACCTTTGCAGAAGGTTCACGTGATAGAGCCGTATGTGCAGGCGATTGGCTTCGTTGACAATCCGACCGGAACGTTCTCCCGCCTTCAGACCATGACGATCGAGGAGTACCGGACTCGACGCGACGGACGGCGGGCATGACGGCCCGGTGGACGACACCAGCGGATATCGTCGCCAAGGTCAGACGCCGGTGGGACGACGGATCGCTGTTGCGGGCCTACGCCGACGGTGACCCATTTGATCCGATCGAGGTGCCATTACGTGGCCCCAAACCGTCAGAGATCGGTGACGATGTTGCCGCCGCCCGCCAGTGGGTGGCGGCCCTCGACGCCGGCCGTGGCGACGATTGTCGATACGTCCTGCAATGGCAGTCGATCGGCGGCCGACAGATCGGTCGTAACCGCCTGCCCATCCGCGCGGTGGTGTCCTCGATCGAGCAGGCCTGGGCTTTGTTGGGCGTGCGGACGCTGGTTCGTCGATTCGACGATCTCCTCGCCCTGGCAGACCAGCACCCGCCGGTCCGTGAATGGATCGTCGGCCAGCCGCATCGCGCGCTCGAGTTGGCGCCCGAGATGCCGCAGCTGATCGCGGCCTATGTGTGGCTCGACAATCACCGTCAGTCGCAGAGATACCTTCGCGAGATCAGTGCGCCCGGGGTTGACACCAAGTTCGCCGAACGGCACCGGGCGGTCCTGGCCGCCATGCTCCGCGTTTCGTCGGTGGGCTCGAGGTTCCTGGCCGACCTCGGACTCCGGAGCAAGCCCGGATTGGTGCGGCTCCGGCCCTCGCCCTCGCTGGGCTTCCCGGGGCCGTCGCTGACCGAGCTGGCGGCGCGTTCCGAGGAGTTGGCGCAGCTCACCGTCGAACCCCGCGTCGCGGTAATCGTCGAGAACGAGATCAGCTATCTGAGTGTTGAGGTCCCCGAAGACGGAATTGTGTTGTGGGGGAAAGGATTCGAAGTCGACAGCATAGGAAGGCTGCGATGGCTGGCGGAAGCCGACGTCCGCTACTGGGGAGACATCGACACGCACGGATTCGCCATTCTCGACCGCCTGCGGGCGTGGCTCCCGCAAGCGCGTTCGGTGCTCATGGACCGTGAGACGCTGCTGGCCCACCGCGACCGGTGGGTGATCGAGGACCGTCCCACGAAGTCGATCCTGACCCGACTGGCGGCTGACGAGTACGCGCTTTATTCGGAACTGGTCGCGGACGGGCTCGGCGAACGAGTGCGCCTCGAACAGGAGCGAATCGACTGGCGGTGGGCCGAGCAACGGCTGGCGGCGGCCCCCCGCAGCAGGATCTGATCGCCCGCCGGATTGTGCCACACCTAGCCCACACCTAGCCCACACTGCGGGCATGACGCCATCGCGCGAGCCGACGGCTGAGACCTCTCCAGGCGTTTCTGCAGGGCACCATCGGGGCACTGGCCACCGGTGCGCTTTTCGGCCCGGCCCGCGCAACCGCCGCCCCGAATGCCTCCGGGTGGGACGATCTTTCCAGCGTCATCGGCGGGCGCGTGATACGACCGGACGGCGGTCAGAATTCGATGTCCTACCCATCGTCGACGCGGGCGCTGCCGCGGGGACGCCGCGGCACACCAAAATGCACTCAACACGCAACAGTTCAGAACCCCTCGGCGGCGACCAGCTGGCTCGACACCGCGCACCGGGCGGTGCGGCCGTATTCGGTCGGCGGCTACGTGAACTATGTCGAGGCCAACCAGCCGGCCTCCCGGTATTTCGGGGCGAACCTGCCTCGACTGACCGCCACCAGACACAAAGTATGATCCGGGGCGGACCATGTTCTCGG
>JAQTVU010000298.1 GCA_028706695.1 Mycobacterium sp. | reverse complement strand
TCGCGTTCGCCGTGCTGGTGGTGTTCCTGCTGCCGGCGCTGCGCGACGGCGCACCCGCGGTGCCCGTCGCGCTGGTGGCCTCGGCGGTGATCCTGTACGTGGTGATCTACCTGGCGCACGGGGTGAGTCTGCGCACCAGCGCCGCCCTGTTGGGCACCTTGTCATCGCTACTGCTGGCCGCCGGATTATCTTGGGCCGCAATTGGTCTGGCGCACCTGACCGGTCTGTCGGACGAGCAGAACGCTCAGGTAGCCGCCTATCTGGGCAATGTGCCGATCGGCGGGCTGCTGCTGGCCGGGTTCATCATCGGGTCCCTCGGGGTGCTCAACGACGTCACCGTGACACAGGCCTCGACGGTGTTCGAGCTGGCGAACCTTGGCGGCCAGACCTCGCGGCGGAAGATCTTCGTGGGTGCGATCCGGGTCGGCCGCGACCACATCGCCAGCACGGTGTACACGCTGGTGCTGGCCTACGCCGGCACCTCGCTGCCGCTGCTGCTGTTGTTCAGTGTGGCCAACCGGTCGCTGAGCGACGTGCTGATCAGCGAGAGCGTGGCCATCGAGCTGGCCCGCGCCGCGGTGGGCGCCATCGCGCTGGCGCTGTCGGTGCCGTTGACCACGGCGATCGCCGCCGTGCTGGCGAAGCCCGCCGAAATCAGTTGCGCTCCAACAACTCCAGTAAGTAGTCGCCATAGCCCGATTTGACCAGGGTGCGGGC
Organism: Mycobacterium sp.; assembly: GCA_028706695.1. GTDB lineage: Bacteria > Actinomycetota > Actinomycetes > Mycobacteriales > Mycobacteriaceae > Mycobacterium. Next base: position 3,807 of record JAQTVU010000298.1, on the reverse strand, counting down.
CCGGGCGGCCAGTTCCTCGTCACCGATCCAGCCCTGCCGCCAGGCGATCTCCTCGGGGACGCTGACCTTCAGGCCCTGCCGGCGTTCCAGCGTGCGGACGTAGTCGCTGGCGTCAAGCAGCGAGTCGAAGGTGCCGGTGTCCAGCCACGCCGTCCCCCGGGCGAGCACCTCCACAGCCAACCGGCCCCGGTTGAGATAGATCTGGTTGATCTCGGTGATCTCGTATTCACCGCGCGCGGATTTCTTCAGGCCCCTGGCCATGGCGATCACGTCGTTGTCGTAAAAGTACAGACCCGGCACGGCGTAGTGGGATTTCGGCGTGGCGGGCTTTTCCTCCAGTGACAGCGCCGTGCCGTCGGCGCTGAACTCGACGACACCGTATGCCGACGGGTTGGCCACCCAGTACGCGAAAATCGCTCCGCCGCTTATGGATTGGAAGCGACGCAGATTGGTTCCCAGCCCCGGTCCGTAGAAAATGTTGTCCCCCAGCACCAAAGCCACCGAGTCGTTGCCGATGTGGTTGGCGCCCAGGACGAATGCCTGCGCCAGGCCGTCGGGCCGCTCCTGGATCACGTAGCTGAGGTCGATCCCGAACTGCGCGCCGTCGCCCAGCAGCCGCCGAAAACCGGTCGAGTCGCGCGGGGTGGTGATGACCAGAATGTCACGGATGCCGGCCATCATCAGCGTGGACAGCGGGTAGTAGATCATCGGTTTGTCATAGACCGGTAGCAGTTGCTTGCTGATGCCCTGGGTGATCGGGTGCAGCCGCGTGCCCGATCCGCCGGCCAGAATTATCCCCCGCATTTCAAGCTGCCCTAAGTTTCCAGGTCGGATTCGGTCAGTTCGGTGGCCGCCAGCGCCGAGGCCAGATCCCGATGGCGAAACACCGACGTGACCCGGTCATGGACCACCCGGAACGCCGACGCGGCGTTCGTGACGGCGCCGGACCCGTCGGGGGCGCCGATCGTCTGCTCGACCACCACCACGCCGTCGTGCACGTACATCCGACCGGTCTCGACCTTGCCCTGCTGGGATGCGGCCCAATTCCGCAGCGCCCCATGACCCTGCGCGGCGCCGTGCGCGTCGCCGATGTCGATATCGTCGCTGGACAACATCACCAACGTGTCGAGGTCGGAGGCGTTGAGGGCGTCATGCCACGCCAGCACGGTGGCGATCTCGGATGTGGTCATGACCTGCAAATTACCGTGTGCGCGTACCGTCGGTCGCTAAAGCGGGGTGCGGGCCAGCCAGGTGCGCCACACGGCGTCGTCGCCGAACAGCTCGACGCCGGTGTCGGCGACCGGGATGCGGCGCAGAATGGCCAGCAGCAGTTCGGTGGCGCCGCCCCGCAACGCCGCGGTGGCCTTGCCGTGCTCGTGCGACCAGGCGATCCGGCCGTCGTCGACGGCGATGGTCCATTCACCGGCTTCGCCCAGCCCGTCGTCGGTGGCGTGCAGGTGCAGCGTCTGGCCGTCCTCGAGCGGCAGGTCCGCGCCCCCGGCGCCGGCCAGGATCGCGATCCGCTCGAGATGTTCGGTGATGCCGTCGGCCGCGATCTCGGCCGGCAGCGTGAATTCCGATCCCACGGCGAAGGCTGCGTCGGCCCGATGTGCGGCGATCTCATGCAGCCAGCGCCGGAGCCACCAGCTCGCCGGGCGCGGTCCGAGAAACGTCCACACGGGCGTCTCCGCTCCGGTCAGCTCCACCGCGTCGATCAGGCGCCGGGCTCCACCCTGCAGCCACGAGATCGCGTCGGCCGGGTCCGGTGGCGGCTTGCCGCCCTCGACGGCGCGGAAGTCGAGGGCATGGTCGAGCCTGTCCCGCACAATCTGGGCGGCCCAGCGTTGACCCCGCCCGACGTGGCGGAACAGCTGCTTGAGGGTCCAGTCCGGGCAGGTGGGCACCGGTGTGGAGTCGTCGACGTCGCGGAACAGGTCGGCAAAGGCGCGGTTCTGATCGAGAAATGCGGCAGGGTAGTCCACGCGGGTCAGGGTACCCGGGCCGACACCGTCAAGCGCGCCGCCGCGTCGACCAAGGACTCGTGGTCTTAAGGGATTTCGTCCCTTCACGGATACCGCGGGTATGTGCTGCGATCGAACGGTGACGAGTGACCGCTCCGGCAACCCTCGCGGTGACCTCCCGCAACGGGAGGAAGAACTCGAGCACCGGAGGGGTGAGCTGGACCGGCGGGAAGCCCAGCTGGGCAAACGTGAGTGGCTCGCCGACGAGCGGGACCGGGCCGCCGACGAACGCGAACGGCTCGCCGACAACCGCGAACAGGCGGCGGATCAGCGGGAAGCTGCCGCCGACGAACGCGAGGGCACCACCGCCGAGCGCGAACGGGAGCGACTGCAGCGCGCCGACGAGCGGGAGAGGCGAGGCCACGCCGAGGCCGACCGCGACGAGGATGCCATCCGGCGTGAGATGGCCGCCAGCGAACGCCACGGCGCCGAACAAGACGGCAACCCGTAGCCGCGCCCGGGCGGCGACATGCGCGACGCACCACCCGTCCGACGGGGCGACCGCTAATCTTCAGGGGTCTGTTTGCAAGAGGTTCGCGGAATCCGGCCGAAGGCGCGGGGCCAGGCCACGAGCCAGGTCGCGTGGCCTTTTTGCCGTCGCTTCGCCGAAGGGCGCCGGGCAACTCGCGGACGGAATCCGAACCGACCAGTCAAGGAGTAACGATGCTCGTCCCCGACGTGGCCCCGCCGAGCCCGACGCGGATTGCCGCAGAAGCCTTGCGGCGGCGCACGTTCGCGGTGATCAGTCATCCCGACGCGGGCAAGTCCACGCTCACCGAGGCGCTGATGCTGCACGCCCGGGTCATCACCGAAGCCGGCGCCATCCACGGCAAGGCGGGCCGCAGGTCGACGGTGTCGGACTGGATGGAGATGGAGAAGGCGCGCGGAATCTCGATCTCCTCGACCGCGCTGCAATTCACCTACCGTCACCGCGACGGCACCGAATGTGTGGTCAACCTGCTCGACACGCCCGGCCACGCCGATTTCTCCGAGGACACCTATCGGGTGCTGACGGCGGTGGACTGCGCGGTGATGCTGATCGACGCGGCCAAAGGACTGGAGCCGCAGACGCTCAAGTTGTTCCAGGTCTGTCGTCACCGGCGCATCCCAATCATCACGGTGATCAACAAGTGGGATCGGCCGGGCCGAGACGCCCTGGCGTTGCTCGATGAGATCGAGCGCCGGATCGGGGTGCGTCCCGCGCCGCTGAACTGGCCGGTCGGGATGGCCGGCGACTTTCAGGGCGTCGTCGACCGCGCCACCGGCGAGTTCATCCGCTTCACCCGGACCGCCGGCGGCGCGACGATCGCGGCGGAGGAACGCATGGATGCCGACCGTGCGCGCCGGACGGCCGGGACCGCTTTCGACACCGCCGAGGAGGAATGCGCGCTGCTGTCCGCCGACGGCGCCGACTTCGACCGCGCAACGTTCCTGACGGGTCAGACCACGCCGGTGTTGTTCACCGCCGCGATCCTCAACCTGGGCGTCGGCCAGCTGCTGGACACGCTCATCGAGCACGCGCCGCCACCGCAGGCACCGCTGGACGCCGCCGGCCGGCGTCGCCCGGTGGACGGGCCGTTCAGTGCCTTGGTGTTCAAGGTCCAGGCCGGGATGGACGCGGCGCACCGCGACCGGGTCGCCTTCGCCCGGGTGTGTTCGGGCGCCTTCAGCCGCGGCGAGGTGGTCACCCAGGCGGCCAGCCGGCGGCCCTTTGCGACCAAGTACGCCCAATCGATGTTCGGGCAACAGCGCACGACGCTCGATGTCGCCTACCCCGGCGACGTGA
>JAQTVU010000297.1 GCA_028706695.1 Mycobacterium sp. | reverse complement strand
CGACGGCGCCCCGGAGTACGTGTTCTACGACGGGCCCCCATTCGCCAACGGGTTGCCGCACTATGGGCACCTGCTCACCGGCTACGTCAAAGGCATCGTCCCGCGCTATCGCACCATGCGCGGCTACAAGGTGGAGCGCCGGTTCGGCTGGGACACCCACGGGCTGCCCGCCGAACTGGAAGTCGAGCGGCAGCTGGGCATCACCGACAAGTCGCAGATCGACGCCATGGGTATCGCCGCGTTCAACGACGCGTGCCGCGCCTCGGTGCTGCGCTACACCGGCGAATGGCGGCAGTACGTGACCCGCCAGGCCCGCTGGGTCGACTTCGACAACGACTACAAGACACTCGACCTGTCCTACATGGAGTCGGTGATCTGGGCGTTCAAGCAGCTGTGGGACAAGGGCCTGGCCTACGAGGGCTACCGGGTGCTGCCCTACTGCTGGCGCGACGAAACCCCGTTGTCCAACCACGAATTGCGGATGGACGACGACGTCTACCAGAGCCGCCAGGACCCGGCGCTGACCGTCGGATTCCAGGTGGTCGGTGGCGCGCTGGACGGCGCGTATCTGCTGGTGTGGACGACCACGCCGTGGACGCTGCCGTCGAACCTGGCCGTCGCGGTCAACCCGGCCGTGACCTACGTGCAGGTCCGAGCCGGGGAGCGCCGTTTCGTGCTGGCCGAACCGCGGCTGGCCGGCTACGCCCGCGAGCTGGGTCCCAAGACTGGAGAAGAGCCCGAGATTCTCGCCAGCTATCTCGGTGCGGAGCTGCTCGGCGTGCGGTATCTGCCACCCTTCCCGTATTTCATGGACACCGCCAAGGCATTCCACGTGTTGCCCGGCGAGTTCGTGACCACCGAGGACGGCACCGGCATCGTGCACCTGGCGCCGGCCTACGGCGAGGACGACATGGCGGTTTCGGAAGCGGCCGGCATCACCCCGGTCACCCCGGTCGACGCCAGGGGCCGCTTCGACGGCACCGTGCCGGATTACCAGGGGCAGCACGTCTTTGACGCCAACCCGCAGATCATCCGCGATCTGAAGAGCGGCAGCGGCCCGGCGGCGGCGAACGGCGCCGTGCTGATCCGCCACGAAACCTACGAGCACCCGTATCCGCATTGCTGGCGGTGCCGCAACCCGCTGATCTATCGGGCGGTGTCGTCCTGGTTCGTCGCGGTCACCGAATTCCGCGACCGCATGGTGGAACTCAACCAGCAGATCGCCTGGTATCCCGAACACGTCAAGGACGGCCAGTTCGGCAAGTGGCTGCAGGGCGCCCGCGACTGGTCCATCTCGCGAAACCGCTACTGGGGCACGCCGATACCGGTGTGGAAATCCGACGATCCCGCACACCCGAGGATCGATGTCTACGGCAGCCGCGAGGAGCTGGAACGCGACTTCGGGGTGCGGCCCACCAACCTGCACCGCCCCTACATCGACGAGCTCACCCGGCCCAACCCCGACGATCCCACCGGCCGCAGCACCATGCGGCGCATCCCCGACGTGCTCGACGTGTGGTTCGACTCGGGATCGATGCCGTATGCCCAGGTGCACTACCCGTTCGAGAACGCGGAGTGGTTCCAGACGCACTACCCGGGCGACTTCATCGTCGAATACATCGGGCAGACCCGCGGCTGGTTCTACACCCTGCACGTGCTGGCCACCGCCTTGTTCGACCGCCCCGCCTTCAAAACCTGCGTGGCCCACGGCATTGTGCTGGGCTCCGACGGCCAGAAGATGAGCAAATCGCTGCGCAACTACCCCGACGTCTCGGAGGTGTTCGACCGCGACGGCTCCGATGCGATGCGGTGGTTCCTGATGGCATCGCCGATCCTGCGCGGCGGCAACCTGATCGTCACCGAGCAGGGTATCCGCGACGGCGTGCGCCAGGTGCTGTTGCCGTTGTGGAACGCCTACAGCTTCCTGGCGCTCTACGCGCCGAAAGTCGGTGTCTGGCGCACCGATTCGGCGCATGTGCTGGACCGCTACATCCTGGCCAAACTGGCCGCGCTGCGCGCCGACCTTACCGCGGAGATGGAGAACTGCGACCTGTCCAGGGCCTGTGAGCATCTGCGCCAGTTCACCGAGGCGTTGACGAATTGGTATGTGCGCCGGTCGCGGTCACGGTTCTGGGGGGAAGACGCCGACGCGATCGACACCCTGCACACGGTGCTGGAGGTAACCGCGCGGCTGGCCGCTCCGCTGCTGCCGTCGGTGACCGAGATGATCTGGCGGGGTCTGACGGGCGGGCGTTCGGTGCACCTGACCGACTGGCCGGAGGCCGGCGAGGTGCCCGCGGAGGCCGACCTGGCCGCGGCGATGGACCAGGTCCGCGAGGTGTGCTCGGCCGCGTCGTCGCTGCGCAAGGCGCACCGGTTGCGGGTGCGCCTGCCGCTGCCGAAACTGACTGTGGCCGTGGATAATCCGCAGCGACTGGAGCCGTTCGTCGACTTGATCGCCGACGAGCTCAACGTCAAGAGCGTGGAGCTGACGGACGAGATCGACAGCTACGGCCGGTTCCAGCTCACCGTCAACGCGCGCGTCGCAGGGCCGCGCCTGGGCAAGGACGTGCAGGCCGCGATAAAGGCGGTCAAGGCCGGCGGGGGCGTCTTGAACCCCGACGGCACCTTGTCCGCGGGCCCCGCGGTGCTGCAACCTGGGGAGTACACGGCGCGGCTGGTGGCCGCCGACGAGGAGTTCACCGCCGCGCTGGCCGACGGGTCCGGCCTGGTGGTGCTGGACGGCACCCTAACCCCCGAGCTGGAGGCCGAGGGCTGGGCAAAGGACCGCATTCGCGAGTTGCAGGAATTGCGCAAGTCGACGGGCCTGGACGTTTCTGATCGGATTTCCGTGGTCATGTGGGTGCCCGCCCAGCGCTCAGAATGGGCCCGGACACACCGCGACCTGATCGCCGGTGAGATCCTGGCCACCCGCTTCGAATTCGGCGAGCCGGGCGATGGGGCCGCCGCGATCGGCGACGGCGTGCGGGTATCCATCGCTAAGGCTTGACGCCGCGAAAGTGCAACTGGCAACGCGTTTGCCGAGAAGGGCCGTCGACAGTTGCACTTTCGCGGCATGTCGGCGGGCCATGGCACGCTCCGGCCATGAGGGCGAGCGAACCGTTCATCGGCACGGAAGCTGTGCGCATGGGCGCGTTGACCGAACGCGAGTTGCGGCGGTCCTGCACCCGGATCTACCGCAACGTCTACCAGCGCCGTGGCAGCGGCTTTGGTGCGGAAGAGCGGGCCAGGGCCGCCTGGCTGTGGTCAGGGCGGAGCGCGGTGGTGGCCGGTAACTCGGCTGCGGCGCTCTTGGGAGCCAGGTGGGTAGATCCAAGGGAGCCGGCCGAGCTGATCTGCGATCGCAAACGTCCGCCGGCGCTGATCGATGTCCATGATGACACCCTTTTGGCCGGGGAGGTCACGGCGGTCGGCGGCGTGCCGGTAACGTCGCCGGCGCGCACCGTTTTCGACCTGGCCCGGCGAAAGGGGTTGCAGAAAGCGGTCATAGGGATCGATGCCCTCCTTAGGGCAACGGGGATCGGCGTAGAGGACGTGCAGCCGCTGGTGGTCGCGCATCGCGGAGCGCGCGGGTTGCGGCAATTGAGGCGGGTGTTGCCGCTGACCGATGCCGGTGCGGAATCGCCCCAGGAGACCAGAACCAGGCTCGCGCTGCTCGTGGGAGGCCTCCCTAGGCCGCAAACCCAGATCGTGGTGTGTAACGAGTGGGGATGGGTAGTGGCCCGCATAGACATGGGTTGGGAGCAATGGCATGTGGGTGTGGAATATGACGGCGAACAGCACTGGACCGACCCCAGGGTCCGCACCAAGGACATCGACCGTCACGCCGAACTGGAACGACGGGGCTGGCGCATCGTCCGGGTGAGCGCCGGCCTGCTACGGGATCGACCGGATGTCCTGGTGGAGCGGGCGCGGCGCGCCCTGTTGGCTGCGGGCTGTCCGTGCTGATCGCGAGAGTGCAACGGGCGACGCGTTTCCCGAGAGGCCGCGTCGGTGGCTGCACTTTCGCGGCCCAGACCAATAGCATCTGCAGGTGTGAACGCCCGCTGGGTGCTGCACCTGGACATGGACGCGTTCTTCGCTTCCGTGGAACAACTCACCCGGCCCACCCTGCGGGGCCGGCCGGTGCTGGTGGGCGGGCTGGGCGGGCGCGGCGTTGTGGCAAGCGCCAGCTATGAGGCGCGCGCGTTCGGCGCCAGGTCGGCCATGCCGATGCATCAGGCCCGCAGGCTGGTGGGAGTAACCGCGGTGGTGCTGCCGCCGCGTGGGGCGGTGTACGGGGCCGCCAGCAGGCGCGTCTTTGACACCGTGCGAAGCGTGCTGCCCGTCATTGAGCAGCTGTCCCATGATGAGGGCTTTGGCGAGCCCTTGGGGCTGGCAGGCGCGCCGGCAGAAGATGTCGAACGCTTCTGCGAGGACCTGCGCCGCAGGGTGCGACAGGAAACCGGCTTGACCGCCTCGGTGGGCGCCGGCTCGGGCAAACAGATCGCCAAGATCGCCTCCGG
>JAQTVU010000296.1 GCA_028706695.1 Mycobacterium sp. | reverse complement strand
CGCGCCGGCAGAACAGATGCACCTCGGTGGCCTGGTTGGCCCGCAGGCACTGGTAGACATTCGGCGGGATCTCGGTGGGCAGCAACTCCTCCGCGGTCTTGGCCAGCACCCGGGCCACGTCCAGCGCCACGTTGCCGGCGCCGATCACCGCGACCTTCCGCGCGGTCAGCGGCCAGCCACGGGGAACGTCGGGGTGTCCGTTGTACCAGGACACGAAGTCGGCGGCCCCGAAGGAACCGTCGAGATCGATGCCGGGAATGGGCAACGGACGGTCGGCGTCGGCCCCCGTCGCGAAGACGACGGCGTCATACATCGAATGCAGATCGTCCAAGCCGATGTCGGTTCCGTACTCGACGTTGCCGAACAGCCGTACCCCGGGTTTGTCGAGCACCCGGTGGAGCGCGGCGATGATCCCCTTGATCCGCGGATGGTCCGGGGCCACACCGTAGCGGATCAACCCGAACGGCGCGGGCAGCCGCTCGAACAGGTCGATCACGACGTCCACGTCCGACTTCAACAACGCGTCGGCGGCATAGATCCCGGCCGGCCCGGCCCCGACGATGGCGACCCGCAGCGGACGATGGTCGCCTAATCCTCCTGGTTGCTGCCTCATTCGAACCGCCGCGGCAGATTCTTGACGAACTCCGGGTCGAACGCGGTCTTGCCGACGTCGGCGGCCCCGCCGGGCGAGCCGAGCTCGGCGAAGAACTCCGCGTTGGCCGCCTTGAAATCCCGCCACTTCTTCGGCACCTGCAGTTCGTGGAATATCGCCTGGGCCGGGCACGCTTCCACGCAGGCCCCGCAGTCGGTGCACTCGTCGGGGTGGATGTAGAGCATCCGCTCGCCCTCGTAGATGCAGTCGACCGGACATTCAGGCACGCACGCCTTGTCCTTCACATCCAGGCACGGCTCAGTGATCACAAACGTCATCTTCAGTCACCTTCCTTGTATTCCAGCCCTATTCCGGGGGTATCGGTCCCAGCAGCAGCTGCTGAAGACCGGACGAGTTGCCCTCCCGCGCCGCCGCCAGCTCGGCGCGGAACCGGCGATCGACGGACGGGCGAGATATCGAGCGGTACACCCCGATCGGTGCGTACCGCGGATCGTGCAAGACGGCCGAGGCGGCGTCGTTCAGTGGTCATTCCCGCCCCTCTCTTTCCATGCATCGCACCCGCCGAACCGCCGCGGCGAGGCGATCCGCGGCGAGGCGTATCTCTTCTTCGGTGGTCGGTCGGCCAAGGCTGAACCGCAGGCTCTCGAGGGCCGCGTCGGGACTGAGCCCCATGGCCAGCAGCACGTGCGAGGGTTCGTCGTCGGCCGAGGAGCATGCCGATCCGGAGGACACCAGCACGTCGGGCGCCGCGGCCTGAACGGCGTCGGCCGGTGCACCTGGGAACCACAGGTTGATCGTGTTGGGGACCCGAGGCGCGCCCCGCCCATTCACCCGGGCGCCGACAGCGTCCGCGAGCAGTCTGTGTAGCAGGGAGGTCAATTGGGCGTGCCGATGCGCCGAGCATTCCATCTCTTCAGATGCCAACCGGGACGCCGCGCCGAATCCCACGATTCCCGTGGTGTTAAGGGTTCCGCCGCGCAGACCACGCTCGGCAGAGCCTGGGAACAATGGGCGCAAACGTGTCCGTAGTCCGCGCCGGGTCGCCACGGCGCCGACGCCTTTCGGCCCGTAGATCTTGTGCGCCGACCAGACCGCCAAATCGACCGGTGTCTGGTCGAGCCCGAACGGGATGCGGCCCACAGCTTGGGTGACGTCGCTGAACAACAGCGCCCCTGCACGGTGGACGATTTCGCCGACCGCGTGGAGATCGTTGATGACCCCGGTCTCGTTGTTGGCCGCCATCACGGCGACCAGCGCGACGTCGGTGTCGATGAGCCACTCGAGGTAGTCGAGGTCAAGGGTTCCGTCGGAGAGGACGTTGACGATGTCGGTCTTCCCGGTCTGGTCGGCGGCTGACAGCACCGCGCGGTGCTCGGTGGCGGCCACCAGGATCCGGCGTCGCTCCGGTGGTGCGGTAGCGACGGCGCCGCGTATCGCGAACATTGCGGATTCGGTTGCACCGCTGGTGAAGACGACGTCCCGGCGATCGGCACCGACCGATGCCGCCACCTCCCGACGGGCCGCCTCGACCAGCTTCGCGATCTGCTGGCCGGCGGCGTGCTTGCTCGCGGGATTGGCGAACCCGTCGGTCATCAGCGGCAGCATCGCCTCGACCACCCGCGGGTCGACGGGTGTGGTGGCGTTGTAGTCGAGATAGATCATGTTCCCGCCCCGCAGTCCGGGCAGTGCGGGTCACGATACGTTCGCAAGGCGCGGAAGTCCATGTCCCACAAGTCGAAATGCACCAGTCGCCCCAGGGTGGGCCGACCGAACCCCGCCACCACCTTCACCGCTTCCATCGCCGCCAAACATCCGGCCGTGCCCGCGGCGGCCCCGAGAACGGGAAAACCCAACGGCTGCCAGGACGGGTCGCCCTCGGGGAATACGCAGCGCAGGCATGGCGAACCCGGCTCGACGGTCAGGACGAAGCCCTCTGTCGCGTTCATCGCGGCGACGACGAGCGGAACCTTCGCCCGCGCGCACATCCAGTTCAACAGGTAGCGCTCCGGGAAATTGTGCCGGGCGTCCACGACGACGTCGGCCTCCCGGACCAGGATCGGAATCCTCGGGTCGTCCAGATTCCAGGGATGGGGCTCGATCTCAACGTCGGGGTGATGATTGCCCAAAGTCCGCGCGGCACAGTCTACTCGGGGAGCGCCCAGCCATTCCGGCAGCATCAGCGTCTGCCGGTTGAGGTCGGGCCGTTCGAGCGTCCCCGGGTGCACCAGGATCAGCCTGCCGATGCCCCCGGCGGCCAGGTAGGTCGCTGCCGCGCCGCCGACACCGCCGATCCCGGCGATGAGCGCGGTCGCACCGCGCAACCGCTGCTGCTGCTCCATCCCGAAGCCGGGGATGGTCAGCTGCCGGTCGAATCGGGCGGTGACCGCGGGTGTAGGCGGGGCGGTGAACATCAATTCGTCCCCGATCAGAGCTGTCCGGTGAGCGCGACTTTGCGCACTTCGGGAATCGCCTCGCGCAACCGCCTTTCGATCACGCCGGTCAGGGTGCCCGCCGCCATCGAGCAGCCGCCGCAGGCGCCGGTCAGTTCCACCGAGACCACCCCGTCGACGACGCTGACGATCGTGACGTCCCCACCGTCGTTCTGCAAGAAGGGCCGGATATCGCTCATGGCTTCTTCCACCCTGGAGCGCAGTGCGACATCGGCGGCGCTTTGCTCGGCGCTCGCGGACGCGGAGAACGAGTTGCCACACCCGCAGGCGTCGACAGCATTGGGGTTGGCGAAGGTGAAACCCGACTTGGTCAGGGATTCGACGTAGTCGATACGGATGCCGTTGAGCAGCGGGGCCATCAGCTCGGGCACGTAGACGTCGAACCCGTCCTGGGCCACCACGACATCGGTGGTATCCGGCTATGGCTCCAGCGCCAGGCTGTATTCGTAACCGGCGCAGCCACCCGGTGTGACCCCAATGCGCAACCCGTATCCCGCTGTTCCCTCGCCATTTTCGATCAACGTCCGGACCTTCTTGACGGCCCGCTCGCTGAAGTTGATCATGCGACTTTCTCCTCCGCTAATAGCCGCTCGCCAGCGGCGGCCACGGCCTGCTCAATGAGGTCGTAGACCTCGATCGCTTCGATACCGGCGTCGGCCAGCACGTCGCGTGGTTCGGGGCCGATCTTGCTGCACAGCACCGCCTGGCAGTCGCCCAGCATCCGGACCGTCTTCTGCAGAACCGACTCCTCTTCGCCGCATTCTGACGGCCCGTTGCAGAACCGCTCGACGCTGCGAGTCTGGACCAGCTTCGCCCAGCCCGGTGCCGCCTCGTACACCCAGAACTCGTCGGCGTGCCCGAAGTGCTGGTTGACCACGCCGCCGCCCTTGGTGGCCACCGCCACCAGCGCGGTCCGCTCGGGCCTGCTACCTTCGGTCTCGATCTTGAGTTCCGCACGGGTGGAACGCACTTCCTCGCGCCACCGCTCGATCTCGGCGTGCACCTTCTGCCGGCCTTCGAGGTCGTAGATCACCTCACCGTCGCTGTAGGTCTCCGGACCGAACTCGTCGCTGCGGTCCTCACCAAGCAACCCGACCGCGTCGGCACGGCACTGACGGCAGTGGCGCATCATGTTCATCTCCGCACCGTCGTCGTCGGCGCAGCGGTCCTGTAATGCCTTGAGTTCCTGGGGTGTCGGTCCACGCTGGCCGGCCAGTCCGAACACCGTGCCGTGCTCGGGGGCGGACACCAGCGGCATCACGTTGTGCAGGAACGCGCCCATGCTTTTGACCGTGCGCGATACCTCAACGAGGTGGTCGTCGTTGATCCCGGGAATCATCACCGAGTTGATCTTGGCGAGAATCTTGCGCTCGGTCAGCATCTGCAAGCCTTCGAGCTGGCGGTCGGATAGCACCTTGGCCGCTTCCCTGCCGACGTAGCGCTTGCCCTTGTAGTTCACGAACGGGTAAATCTGTTCGCCCACCGCGGGATCCACCATGTTGATGGTGATGGTGACG
>JAQTVU010000295.1:1998-4586 GCA_028706695.1 Mycobacterium sp. | reverse complement strand
AAGCGACCACGGCTCCGGCGGCCTGCTGGGCCAGCCGGCCGGTTTCAAAGCGGATGGTGCGGGTGCCGAAGCCCCCGTTGTCGATGATGGCGGTGGACTCGAAGACGGCTTCTTTGGTTTCAGCGACAGACATGGGTGTCCGTACAGCCTCTCTTGGTATTCAGCTTTTTCGCGTCGTCACGCAGGTCATCCGTCAGAGCATGGAGAGCGAAGTCTGAATACGGCTACGGCCATCGATCGAAGTGGCCGGTCTACCCCAGATCCGGAGAGCCCGGCAACCACTACCGAAGACCGCCCGATGCAGACTGGGCTGCTCCCTCGGAGGTGCATAGTGACACGCTGGAACGGCACATGCGGATCTGCACGTACCGCACCGTTGCTCGGGCCGATTCAGCCCCGAACGCTCCCACTCTACACGGCGCCCGCAAAAACACGCTTGCGCAGCACCTGCGCGGCGCCGACCGGTCAGCGACGCAGGCCCAGCCGCTCGACCAGCGAGCGGTACCGTTCCACGTCGAGCTGGGCCACATACTTGAGCAGCCGGCGCCGGCGCCCCACCAGCAGCAACAATCCCCGCCGCGAGTGGTGGTCGTGCTTGTGCACCTTGAGGTGCTCGGTCAGGTCGGCGATCCGCTTGGTCAGCAGCGCGACCTGCGCCTCCGGGGACCCGGTGTCGGTCTCATGCAGGCCGTAGGTGCCCAGGATTTCCTTTTTCTGCTCGGCTGTAAGCGCCACGAGATAATCTCCATCAATCGGTCCGCGATGACTGGGAATCACGGCGCGGCCACCGCGAACCGCAGCACGCGCCGATGTCGTCCAGCAGTTTAGCAGCGGCCCGGCCGACGGACACACATCGGCAGCGGCGGCGGCGTCAGCCCGTCGCCAGCAGGGCACGGGCACGGTCGATGTCCTGGCCCATCGCGGCGACGAGATCTTGCACCGAGTCGAACCTCTGCTGGCCACGGATGCGTGCGACGAAGTCCAGTGCCACGTGCTGCCCGTACAGGTCGGCGTCGGTGTCGAGCACGAACGCCTCGACCGTGCGGGTGCGCCCGGAGAAGGTCGGGTTGGTGCCGACGGACACCGCGGCCTGGTAGCGCTCACCGGGCACGACGGTGCCGGTCACCGGTCCGTGCCCGAGCACGGTGAACCAGGCGGCGTACACCCCGTCGGCGGGGATCGCCGAATACATCGGCGGTGCCACGTTGGCGGTGGGGTAGCCCAGTTCGGCGCCGCGGCCGTGGCCGCGGACCACGACGCCCTCGACCCGGTGTGGGCGGCCCAGCGCGTCGGCGGCCGCGGCGACGTCGCCGGCGTCCACGCAGGAGCGAATGTAGGTGGAGGAAAAGGTCACGGTCTCGTTGTTATGGTGTTCCGAAAGCAGCGAGATCGACTCCACGGCGAACCCGAACCGCTCGCCGGCCCGGCGCAGGGTGTCGACGTTGCCCGCGGCCTTCTTGCCGAAGGTGAAGTTCTCCCCCACCACGACCTCAACCACGTGCAGGTGCTCCACCAGCAGCTCGTGGATGTAGCGGTCGGGCGTGAGTTTCATGAAATCGGTGGTGAACGGCATCACCAGGAACACCCCGATGCCCAATTCTTCGACGAGCTCGGCACGGCGCGCCAGCGTGGTCAGCTGCGCCGGGTGACTGCCCGGATAGACCACTTCCATCGGGTGCGGATCGAACGTCATCAGCACGGTCGGCACGTTGCGCGCGCGCCCGGCTTTCACCGCGTGCGCGATGATCTCGGCGTGCCCGCGATGCACACCGTCGAACACGCCGATGGTGAGTACGCATCTGCCCCAATCCGTGGGGATTTCATCCTGGCCGCGCCACCGCTGCACGATCGCAAGCCTACGGCGCCCGATGGCCGGCGGGAGATGCGGATTGGCCGCCCCGTCTCGAGGGCACGCGGAATTAGGCCTGCTTTGGCTAAACTCTGAAGGTTGTGAGGGCTGACGACGAGGCCGGCGGTCTGACCGCGGTTGGCCAAGATTACCTGAAAGCCATCTGGAATGCCCAGGAGTGGTCCCCGAAAGATGCGCCGCACAGGGTCAGCACCAAGATGCTGGCCGAGAAGATCGGCGTGTCCGCCAGCACCGCCTCCGAGTCGATCCGCAAACTGGCCGGGCAGGGCCTGGTCGACCACGAGAAATACGGCGCGGTGTCGTTGACCGAGGCCGGGCGGCGGGCTGCGCTGGAGATGGTGCGCCGGCACCGGTTGCTGGAGACGTTTTTGGTCAACGAGCTCGGCTACAGCTGGGACGAGGTGCACGATGAGGCCGAAGTGCTCGAGCATGCGGTGTCGGAGCGGCTGGTGGCCCGCATCGACGCCAAGCTGGGCTTCCCCCGCCGCGATCCGCACGGCGACCCGATCCCGGCCTCCGACGGCCAGGTGCCCACCCCGCCGGCGCGTCAGCTATGGGCGTGCGGCGACGGCGACTGCGGGACCGTGGCGCGGATCTCCGACGCCGACCCGGAGATGCTGCGCTATTTCGCCGGCGTCGGTATCGAACTCGACGCGCGGGTGCGGGTGCTAACCCGCCGCGAGTTCGCCGGCATGATTTCCGTCGCCGTCCCGTCGGC
>JAQTVU010000295.1:0-1988 GCA_028706695.1 Mycobacterium sp. | reverse complement strand
AAGCACCGTCGACCTGGGCAGCCCGGGCGCCCGGGCGATCTGGGTGGTGGCCTAGGACCTGCGCGTAGGCATTGTGGGACCCAGCGCAGTCCTACAGCGTCGCCGGGCGGATCACCACCACCGACTCGGTGCGCGCCCCGTCGTCGCGGAGCAGGGCCATCACCCGCCCGTCACCGGCGCAGGCGGCGTAGATCCCATCGATGCCGGCCGCGGGCAGCGGCCGGCCGTTGCCGCTCGCCTCGGCCTCCTCGGCACTCAGGTCGCGTCGTGGAAACATCAGCAGGCAGGCCTCGTCCAGGGTCAGGCTCAGCCCGGGCCGCGCGGCCAGGTCGTCGAGCGAGCGCGCCTGGTCCAGCCCGAAGCGGCCAACCCTGGTGCGCCGCAACGACGTCAGATGCCCGCCCACCCCAAGTGTGGCGCCGAGGTCACGGGCCAGCGCACGAATGTAGGTACCCGACGAACAGTCGACCTCGACATCGACGTCGACGACCCCTGCCGCACCGCCGTGGCGGCGAACGTCCATCATCTCGAACCGGTCGATGCGCACCGGCCGGGCTTCGAGTGCGACGCCGCGCCCCTCGCGGACCAACCGATACGCGCGGCGGCCACCCACCTTGATCGCGCTGACCGCCGGGGGCGCCTGCTGGATCTCGCCGCGCAACCCGGCCACCGCGGCGGCGATCGCGTGGTCGGTGAGGTGCCCAGCCGGGGTGCTGTGCAGCAGTTCGCCTTCTGCGTCCTCGGTGGAGGTGGTCTGGCCCAGTCGGACCGTGCCGGCGTACGACTTCGTCGCGGCCGTCAGCAGGCCGAGAATCTTGGTGGCGCGGTCGATACCGAGCACCAGCACCCCGGTGGCCATCGGGTCCAGCGTGCCGGCGTGGCCCACCCTGCGGGTGGAGAAGATGCGACGACAGCGCGCCACCACATCGTGACTGGTCATCCCGGCCGGCTTGTCGACGACGATTATGCCCGGGCAGGTTGGGCTTTGGCTCATAGCACGATGGCGGTCAACACCAGTCCGCGCTCCACCGACCACCGGCCCGGCAGCGCGGTCAGCGGCGGGCCCGCGAGCGTCTGCCCGTCGATCAGTATCCGGGACACGAACCCTCCGATCGACGCGCCGGGGCGGTCGGGCTCGAACGTGATGTGGGCGTCCTCGAAGCCGAGCCAGCTCTTGGTCAGCGGAAACCATGCCTTATACGTTGCCTCCTTGGCGCAGAACAGGATGCGATCCCAGTGCAGGTCCGGCAGCTGCTCCGGGGTTTCGCTACGCTCCTGCGGCAGGCTGATCGCGTCCAGCACTCCGTGCGGTAATACGTCGTGCGGTTCGGCGTCGATGCCCACCGAACGCACCGCGCCGGCGCGTCCCACCACCGCACCGCGGTAGCCCGTGCAGTGGGTAAGGCTGCCCACCACGCCGTCAGGCCAGCGCGGTTCTCCCTTGTCGCCCTTGAGGATTGGCATCGGCGGTACCCCGAGCTGGCCCAGCGCCAGGCGGGCACAGTGGCGGACGGTGATGAACTCGTTGCGCCGCTTGGCAACCGACTTGGCGATCAGCGGCTCCTCTTCGGGCAGCGCAGCCAGGCCGGGCGGATCGGAGTACAACTCCGAATACGCCAACTGGTCCGCGGCCGTCGCGGGCAGCACCGACGACACCAGCATGCGCGCCGTCATCGGGCCTGCCGCTGCCGCGCTCGTTCCCGGAACTTGACGGCTTGTTCCCGCATATCGGGGGTGATGACGAAGTGACCGCCGAAGTCGTTGAGATAGCCGGGCGGGTATTCGGGGCTCGGCAGCACCTGCCGCAGCCAGCTGTATGGCTTGCGCCGCCGCCACTCCCGCGGATAACCGACCGACACCTAATAGCATGGGATGATCTTTCTGCGGGTTATGGATGGGACAGAATGCACCATTCTGTCTCGTAAACTCAGAATCCTGAACGGCAGATCGCCCGGTTTTGCTCGATTCTTCTTCCACCCAGGAGGGCC
>JAQTVU010000294.1 GCA_028706695.1 Mycobacterium sp. | reverse complement strand
CTCGGATATACGGTTGCTCCTATGGAGACGGGTGCGGAGTTGGTGGTCGGCCGAGCTCTGGTGGTGGTGGTCGACGATCGCACCGCGCACGGGGACGAGGACCACAGTGGACCATTGGTCACCGAATTGTTGACCGAGGCCGGGTTCGTCGTGGACGGCGTCGTGGCCGTCGCGGCCGACGAGGTCGAGATCCGCAACGCGCTGAACACCGCGGTGATCGGTGGGGTGGATCTGGTGGTCTCGGTCGGTGGCACCGGCGTCACGCCGCGCGATGTCACCCCGGAGGCAACCCGGGAGATCCTGGACCGCGAGATCCTCGGCATCGCCGAGGCAATTCGGGCGTCGGGCCTGTCGGCGGGCATCATCGACGCCGGCTTGTCCCGCGGCCTGGCGGGGGTGTCCGGGAGCACGCTGGTGGTCAACCTTGCCGGTTCCCGCTATGCGGTGCGTGACGGGATGGCGACGCTGAATCCCCTCGCCGCCCAGATCATCGGGCAGTTGTCGAGCCTGGAGATCTGACCCGGCTCAGCCTCGCCTCACTGCGGCTCGGCATCCGCGCGCGGTCGGTGGTCGGTGGCGGACACCTTGTCGACGATCCCGACGTGCCGGCCGGCCGAGTCGCCGTTGGCCTGGGCCAGCAGGTCGCGGATTTCGGTGAGCAGTACGACCTGCGTGTCGTCCGCCTGCTCGACCTCGCCGCGCTTGCGCAGCGAGTTGTAGGGCAGGACGATGAAGAAATACACAACCAAGGCGACGAGGAAGAAGTTGATCGCCGCCGACAGCAGGATATTCAGGTCGATGTACTGACCGCCCCCGATGCCGATCCGCAGGATACCGACGTCCGAATGCTGCTTGACGCCGATCCGGTTGATCAACGGCGTGATGATGCTGTCGGTGAACTTGGTGACCAACGCGGTGAACGCCGTACCGATGACCACCGCGACAGCCAGGTCGACGATGTTGCCCCGGGAGAGGAACTCCTTGAATCCTTTGAACATGGAGAGGTCCTTTCTGGACTGGACAGAGTTTGCTGCAGGTCGCGCACCGAGCGGCGGCCAGGCTCTCAGCGCAGGGTGAGGGTCACCGCCTGACCCAACGTCGAGCCCGCCACCGTGTTCGCCAAGCGAGCCGGCAGCGCGACCAACACTACGCGGTCGGCCTCGGTGGACTGCGATTTTTGTTTCGCGGATACAAGCACCACGACGGCGTCGGTGGCCACCACCTTGCTGACCGCCGGTGGGGCCCCCGGCGATCCGGTGCTCGGCGCGGCGAGCACGTCGACGACATCGCCGACGCGCAGCAGATCCACCAGGGCATTGTCCGCCGGATGCAGCGGCACGATGCGGGCGCCGGGCCCGGCCGTCGATTCGGCCAGCCGGCTGCCCAACAACCGCACGTCGGTGAGGACCTCGCCGCGCCTGGCCGGTCCGGCCAACGTCGAGCCAACCACCGCCTCCAGGTTGGTTCGAGATCCGTCGGGAACGGTTGTCGGCGAACGGCTTTCGAGCCGAACGTCGTCGGGGGACAGGGTGGCGCCGGGGGCGAGATCGTGCGCGGCCACCACCACTTCGGCGCGGCCGTCCTCAGGATTCGGCCGCAGCGTCGCGGCACCGGCCAGCACGACGAGGCCAGCCGCGGCGACCCGCCGGGCCGCCACGGTGCGCGTCCAGTCCGGGCGCGACGTCCATATCCGGCGCCACGGCGATGCGTTCAGCGACGATTCGGCCACTCCGCCACCGTAAGGGCGGCGGGTCGCCGCCGGTTCCGCTCGAGACCGCCGGCTGTGGATAACGACTAGCTAGAGGCGGCCGCCGGGGACGGCGTGGAACCACTGCCGGTGCTGCTGCCGTTGGTCTTGTCGCGTGAGCCGGATGTGTCGCTCGACGCGGACGTCTCGCTCGACTTCGAGCCCTCCGCCGAGCCGTTCGCCGAAGACCCGTTGGCCGAACTCTGCTGGGCCGGCTCACGGCTGTCGGTGCGGTAGAAGCCGCTGCCTTTGAAGACGATCCCTACGGAGCTGAAGCGCTTACGCAACCGGCCCGAGCAGTTCTCGCACCTGCTCAGCGCATCGTCGGTGAAAGCCTGCACGATATCGAAGCGGTTGCCGCACTCGGTGCACTCGTAGCTGTACGTCGGCACTGGAACCTCCGGATCCGGGGCGTTGGGGCGTTGGGCCATTAAAGTCTGATTAGCACTCTAGCGTTTCAAGTGCTAGAAGCGCCACATGATGTGCTTCATTCCCGGACCAGGCCGCCAAGTTCGACGACTCCGCGGCCCGGCGTAAGCGCGTGGGTCATGGGCACGTCGTGGGGCTCGGCGGGCAACTCGTCGACCAGTTCGGCGTCGCGCACCACCGCGATCAGGCGCGCTTGCGGGTCGCGGCCCGGCAGCGAGCGGTCGTAGAAGCCGGCGCCCCGGCCCAGCCGCATCCCACGGCGGTCGACGGCCAGGGCGGGGACGATCACCAGGCCGGCCTCGGCGAGGGCGGAGGCCGGCAGCCAGGGCTCGGGCGGCTCCAGCAGCCCCAGGGGGGCGGGAAGCAAAGCGCCCGGTCGGTATTCACCCCATTGCAGCGGCAGCGGGCGGTCGTCGGCGTCGGTGCGCACCACCGGCAGCAGCACCCGGTTCGCCCGGCGCCGCAACATGTCGAGCATGCCGATCGATCCGGGCTCGGTGCGCACCGGCGCGTACGCGCACACCGTGCCCGCGCCGCTCACCGCGTTCTCCAGCTGCTCGGTGAGCAGGCGGGCCTCGGCGGTATGCACGTCGTCGGGCACCCGACGCCGGGCCGCAAGCAACTGGGCGCGAAGCTCGCACTTGCTCGGCGGGGCCATGCCTCAACGATGACAGCCACCACATTGCCGCCGCCACGGCGACCCTCCGGGCGCCGCGGGGAGTTATCGTGTGAACGATGTTACGAGCAGAAGTCCCGATCCCGGCGACGGCGATTGTCCCAGCTGCCGGCCTGGGCACCCGGTTTCTGCCCGCGACCAAGACGGTACCCAAGGAGCTGCTGCCGGTGGTCGACACCCCCGGCATCGAGCTGGTGGCCGAAGAGGCCGCCGCGGCCGGTGCCGAACGGTTGGTGATCGTCACCTCCGAGGGCAAGGATGGCGTCGTCGCGCATTTCGTGCAGGACCTCGTCCTCGAGGGCACTCTCGAGGCTCGCGGCAAGACGGCGATGCTCGACAAAGTGCGCCGGGCCCCCCAGCTGATCAAGGTGGAGTCCGTCGTGCAGGCCGAGCCGCTGGGCCTGGGGCACGCCATCGGCTGTGTGGAGCCGACGCTGGCGGCGGACGAGGACGCCGTCATGGTGTTGCTGCCCGATGACCTGGTGCGGCCGACCGGCGTACTGGAGACGATGGCGAAGGTGCGCGCCGACCACGGCGGCACGGTGTTGTGCGCCATCGAGGTCTCTCCCGAGGAGATCAGCTCCTACGGGGTGTTCGACGTCGAGCCGGTGACCGGCGGCGACAACCCGGACATACTCAAGGTCAAGGGCATGGTCGAGAAGCCCCCGGCCGACGCCGCGCCGTCGAGGTATGCCGCCGCCGGCCGCTACGTGCTCGACCGCGCCATCTTCGACGCGCTGCGTCGCATCGACCGCGGTGCCGGCGGCGAAGTCCAGCTCACCGACGCCATTGCGCTGCTGATCGCGGAGGGCCATCCTGTCCACGTCGTGGTGCATCACGGGTCTCGACACGACTTGGGAAATCCCGGCGGCTACCTCAAGGCTGCGGTTGACTTTGCATTGGATCGTGACGACTATGGCCCGGATTTGCGGCGATGGCTGGTGGCGCGATTGGGCCTGACCGAGCGGTAGCCGGGCGAGGCGCTCGCGGGTGAAGAGGCCCTCACCCGCGTGCCGACCGGGTTCGGGCATTGCCCGCAACGGTGCCGGCCAGGGCTGGATGGCAGAGAGGCACGCTGGTGCGTTCTGTGGAAGAGCAGCAGACGCGGATAACGGCCGCCGCGGTGGCGCCGCGGCCGATACGTGTTGCCATCGCCGAGGCGCAGGGATTGATGTGCGCCGAGGAGGTGGTGGCGGAGCGGCCACTCCCCGGTTTCGATCAGGCCGCCATCGACGGCTACGCCGTGCGCAGTGTCGACGTGCTGGGCGTCGGCGAGCCGGCTGGGGACGGCCTCCGTGAATTGCCCGACGCGGCAGCCGATGCGGAGAACGCGCGTGAGGAAGGTCTGGTCCTGCCGGTGACGGGAATCATCGAGGCCGGCGCCCGCACGCCCAGCCGGTTGCAGCCAAAGCAGGCCGCCCGCGTTCAGACCGGCGCGCCGCTGCCCACGCTGGCCGATGCGGTGCTGCCGCTGCGCTGGACGGACGGCGGGGTGTCGCGGGTGCGGATTCTGCGGGGTGCGCCGTCGGGTGCCTACGTGCGGCGCGCCGGGGACGACGTCCAGCCCGGTGACGTCGCCGTGCGCGCCGGGACGATCATCGGCGCGGCGCAGGTCGGGCTGCTGGCGGCGGTCGGCCGCGAACGGGTGTTGGTGCATCCGCGTCCGCGGCTGGCGGTGCTCGCGGTGGGCGGCGAACTGGTTGACATCTCACGCACGCCCGGGCCCGGGCAGGTCCACGAC
>JAQTVU010000293.1 GCA_028706695.1 Mycobacterium sp. | reverse complement strand
GTCGACGTCGACACCGAGCTCCTTCATCGCCCCGTGGGTGGCGTCGATGTCGCAGGTGGTGAGCGTGATACCGGTGTTGGTCGGCTCTGCCGTTCCGCACGGCGGCGGCGGGGCAAGCGCGATGCCGGTGTTGCCGTCGGGCGGATAAACCTCAATCCACCGGTAACCTCCGCCGAAGGGTTGGTCGGTTCGCTTCTCGAAGCCGAGCGACTCGTAGAATGCGACCGCCTTGTCCTGGTCGGGTGTGGGTAGGCAGACAAGGCCGATCGTCGTCAGGCCGGTCTTCGTGGTGGTCACTTTGTACCTCCTGGGATGTGATTGGTGCATTCCGCGTTGATGCGATCGATATTTCCGTTTCCGTATGCCCGGGCGACGTCCGCTGAGTCGGCCCAGCGGCTGTAGGTCGGGTACTGCGGCCAGCCGTCGGGCGAGTCCTGCCAGTTCTCCTGGCGCCCATAGGGCAGGACGTCGATCAACCCGAAGACGTGACTCAACTGTTCGGTTCCGCGCCCGTCGGTGTGCCAGGTGCGATAAACCTGGTCTTCGCGCCGCAAAAAGACGTTGACCGCGAACCCGCCGCCGGGAGGAGCGCCCACGTCGGCGCCGAACGAACTGTTGGCGGTGGAGTACCAAGTCATCCGGTTACCGACGCGTCGCTTATAGGCGATCGCTTGGTCAAGCTGCCCCTGGGTGACGATGACGAAGCGCGCGTCGAAGTTGTCCAGAAACTCCAGTCGGGTGAATTGCGCGGTGAAGCCGGTACAGCCGGCACACTGCCATTGCCGGCCGGGGAACCGCATGTGGTGGTAGACGATGAGTTGCGATCTGCCCTCGAACACTTCGACCAGACGCACCGGTCCGTTCTCGCCCTCGAGCAAGTAGCCGGGCATCGCGACCATGGGTAGCCGCCGACGTTGGGCGGCGATCGCGTCAAGCTCGCGGGTGGCCGCTTTCTCTTTGACCCGCAGGGCATCCAATTCGCGCTGCCAGGTCTGCTGATCCACGACGGGTGGCATCCCAGGGGTCGTCACCGTGCAGCACCGCCTTCCATGTTCACGCCGTCCACATTGGTAATGTGGACACCGTACACTTTCAGCCGAGGGGGTTGTCAAGGGTTGGCCGACTCGAAATCCGGTTACCACCATGGGGACCTGCGCGCGGCGTTGATCGACGCCGGCCTCGAGCTGACGCGGGCGGGCGGGCCAGACGGCTTGTCGATCCGCGCGGCGACTCGGCGGGTGGGGGTCTCTCCCAACGCCGCCTACCGCCACTTCGCCGACCGCGAAGCGCTGCTTGCGGCGGTTGCGACGGCGATCCAAGACCGAATGGCGGCGCGGATGCGCGGCCCCACGCGCGGCCGCGGCTCGGCCGCGGTGCGGGCGCGGGATCGGTTGCGCGCCGTCGGCCTCGGCTACATCCGGTTCGCGCTGGACGAGCCGGGATGGTTCACGGTCGCTTTCTTTGGCGCCAACGTCACCGCGGTCGCCGACAACAGCGGCACGCTCGCACCTCCCTACCGCGCGTTGGTCGAGGCGCTCGACGCCATGGCGGAGGCGGGAATCCTTGCGCCGCAGCGACGTGACGGCGCCGAGTGGCCGTGCTGGTCGGCGGTGCACGGGTTCGCCGAGCTGGTTCTACGCGGGCCCCTTCGACAGGCGAGCCGCCATGACCTGGAGTCGCTGGCGCAACGCACGGTCGACGACATCATCGCCGGGGTCTCAGCCGACGTCACTGCGACGGCAGGCATTTGACGCTCCGACGGAGCGGATTCACGGCGCGCTAACGCCGGCGCCGGGAGCGCAGGTAGTCGCCCACCACGGCCGCGCCCAGCCCGTCCAGGTCGGGAACCACGACGCGGCCCTCCACCCGGCGGGCGACCTGATCGATGAACCGCGCCAGCCCGGGGTCGCTGCCGAGCCGGAAAATCGTCACCTGCGCACCCAGCCGCGCCACCTCGTCGAATCCGCGCACGGTATGGGCGATCGTCCGCGGATGCGGTGGGTAATCGAAAAACACCGCAGAATCCGCATCCCCGTCGAACGTCTCCAGGTGCGCCGTCGGCTCACCGTCTGTCACCACCAGCACGACGGGCTGTGCGTTGGGGTGCCTGCGCAGGTGCCGACCGGCCAGCGCCAGCGCGTGGTGCAAATTGGTGCCCTGCTCGTAGACGCCCTCGAGGCCGGTGAGCTCGGCGGCGGTCACCGTCCGGGCGTAACGGCCAAAAGCGATGATCTGCAACGCATCCGAGCGGAACCTGGTGCACACCAGGTGGTTGAGGCCCAGCGCGGTCTGCTTCATCGGCAGCCAGCGGTTCTCCATCACCATCGAGAATGAGGTGTCGACCAACAGCGTCACCGCGGCCTGCGTGCGCGCCTCGGTCTCGGAGACTTCGACGTCGTCGACGGTGATCGTCAGCGCGGCGGCCGGCCCGTCTCGCGTGGCGGTTCCCGCCTGGCGCAGCACCGCGTTGGTCAGCGTGCGCGAGATGTTCCACGGCTCGGTGTCCCCGAACTGCCAGGGCCGGGTCGCGCCGGTCAGCTCGCCGGCCGCCCCCGCGCGACGATGGTCGCGTTCCCCGCGGCGACCGGAAAGTTGTTGGGCCACATCACGTAAGGCCGTCTCACCGAGCCTGCGCATGGCCTTGGGCGAAAGTCGCCACCGGCCGTCGGAGCCGCGGTCCAGGAAGCGTTGATTGACCAGTGTGCGTTCCAGTTCGGCGAGTGTGCGAGCATCGATGGCGGCCTGATCGCCGAGCTGGCGCGCCAACGCGTCGAGGTCGACGTCGTCCATGCTGGCGCCCGGGTAGCTCTGCGAAAGCTGTTCGGCCAGCTGCTCGAGCTCGGCGATGTCGGCCAGCGCCTGGGCGCCTTCGCCCATTCCGAAGGGATTGTCCCCGGAGAACTGCTCGGAGCCCGACCAATCCTCACCCGGCCGCGCGGCCTGCAGGTGCGCGTCGAGCCGATTCAACGCCTGCATCAGGGCCGGGGACCCGAAAGCCTGCTCCGCCAGGCTGTCCAGCTCGGCACGCTGGTCGGGGCTCAGGCTGTTGCGGAAGCGCTGCGCCGCGGCGGCGCGCTTGGCCAGCGAGTCCAGCAGCTCGCCGACGTTGCGCGGGTTGTCCGGGAAGAACTCGCCGTGCTTGGCCATGAAGTCCTGGAAGTCCCGGGGCGAATCCTGACCGCGGTCATGCTTATCCAGCAGTTCGTTGAGGTCGTCCAGCATCTCGGTGACGCGCCGACGATCCTCGTCGGTGGCGCCCTCGAGCGCCCGCTTCATGCCCGCGAACCGCTGGTCGAGCAGCTCGCGGCCCAGCAGATCCCTGATCGACTCGTACTTCTCGCGGGCCTCCGGGCTGCGCCAGTTGTATCCGGAAAGCTCCTGTACCGCCTTGGCCGGCGACGCCGGCAACGTGTCGAGCTGCAGCTCACCGAACCGGGCAGCGTCGTCGAGCGCGCGC
This sequence comes from Mycobacterium sp., assembly GCA_028706695.1. Lineage (GTDB taxonomy): Bacteria > Actinomycetota > Actinomycetes > Mycobacteriales > Mycobacteriaceae > Mycobacterium. Next base: position 1,157 of record JAQTVU010000293.1, on the reverse strand, counting down.
GCCAGCTCTTTGCGTTCGGCCAGCACCGCCTCGTCGAGCAGCTTCTTGATGTCCTGCAGGGTGCCGTCCAAGTTATTGCGGCGCAACAATTCCCGCCGGCGCCGGTTGGCCTCGGCCGCCAGCCGGTCGGCCCCCGGCACGTTCTTGGTGCCGCGGCGCACCAACTCCGACAGCGCCCGGCGCGGCGACGTGCCGGCCATCACGTCGTGGCCGATCTGCTCGAGGGCCTCGCGCAGATCCACCGGCGGAGCCAGCGGGTCGGGCCCCCCGGTGTACGCCGAGTACCGCGACGAGTGCCCCTTCGAAAGCCGTTTAGCCATAGATGGTCTGGCCCTCCCCGGACACCTTGTCGATCTTCTTGGCCAGATACAGCGCCTCCAACGCCAACTCCAGCGCCGCGGCGCGCTCGCCTTCGGATTCGGCGCCCAGCCTGGCCGCGATCTGGTCGACGACGGGCAGCCCCGGAACCGCGGCCAGCACGTCCTTGGCCGACACCCGCTCCCCCGTCGTCACCGCAGAACCGGCCTCCACGGCGGCCACCAGGGATGCTGCGTCGATGCCCCCCAGCGCCCGCGCGGAGGTGTCGGCGGTCGCGCGGCGTAACAGGTGCTCGAGCACCGGCTGCTCCCGGCCCTCCTCGCCCGACTCGAATTCCAGCTTGCCGCGCAGCACCTCGATCACCGTGCCCAGGTCGACCACCCGGGCCACCGGGTCCGTCTCCCCCAGCACCGCGCCCCGATGCCGGGCGGCCGCGGCCACGGTTTCGGCGGCGGCGATCGCGAATCGCGCCGACACCCCGGACCGCTGGTCGATCGAGTTCGACTCCCGCAGATAGCGGGCGAACCGGGCGATCACCTGCATCAGGTAGGGGGGCACCTGCGCGCTCAGGTGGGCCTCTTGGGCGATCACCCCCATCTCCGCCTCCAGCTCCAACGGGTAGTGGGTACGGATCTCGGCGCCGAAGCGATCCTTGAGCGGGGTGATGATGCGGCCCCGGTTGGTGTAGTCCTCGGGGTTGGCGCTGGCCACCACCAACACGTCCAGCGGCAGCCGCAGTGTATACCCGCGGACCTGGATGTCGCGCTCCTCCATGACGTTGAGCATCGACACCTGGATGCGCTCGGCGAGGTCGGGCAGCTCATTGACCGCGACGATGC